>JAOUHV010000001.1 GCA_029884425.1 Gammaproteobacteria bacterium | reverse complement strand
TATCTGCCATTGTCTGTTGAGGAGCGGGTACGCCAACTGTACCGTGATTTCTCTGCCAACGAAGTGATGCTGACGTCATCGTTTGCTGCCAACTCGGCGTTGCTGCTTCACCTGTTTTCCACCACTGCGCCGCAGCAAAAAGTGCACTTCATTGATACCGGTTTTCACTTTGCCGAAACATTGGATTACAAGGACACCTTAACCAAGCTGTATCACCTGAAAGTGGTCGATGTACGCGCCGAAGACTGGAAGCACGCCTACACCGTCAAGGATCAAACCTGGAAAACCGACCCGGACTTCTGCTGCTCCATCAACAAAGTGGAACCGCTGCAGGCGATCAAGGAAAAATTCAACGTATGGATATCTGGCTTAATGCGCTGGCAGACCGAGCATCGCTCCAATCTGGAAGTGTTTGAACATCGCGGCGGCCTGATCAAGTTTTATCCGCTGATTGATGTCAGCAAGGAGCAGCGCCAAGCCTATATCCGCGATCATCATTTACCGTTTCATCCGCTGGTGTCGCAGGGCTATTCTTCCATCGGTTGCACCCACTGCACCCGCCCCGGCGATGATCGCTGTGGTCGCTGGGTTGAAACCGCCAAGACCGAGTGCGGCCTGCATCTCTAACTGCAAAACTATCGTGCATAAAAAAACCGGAGCTGCTCCGGTTTTTTTATGCACGCAATCCGACTAAACAATTAGCCGTTGGCACCACAACATTTTTTGTATTTTTTGCCGCTGCCACAACTGCAGGGATCATTGCGACCCACTTTCGGCGCAGCCTTCATCGGCAGAGTTTTGACCACGCCATCGATGTAAAACCAGCGACCGTTTTCTTTCACAAATCGACTGCGCTCGCGCATGGCGTGCTGCTGGCCGTTTTGCTGATAGCGCGCAACAAAATCGACAAAGCCTTCGTCATCGCTCTCGCTGCCGGCGTCGGTGGCCAAAATTTCCAGCCCCAGCCATTTCACCTTGAGCGCGCTTTCTTCCAGGGTGCCAGACGATTCCTTGGCCATGCTCGGGTGATAGGTTTCGTCCAGATAACTGACCTTGCCGGTGGCATAGGCGCTGTAGCGGGAACGCATTAGTGCCTCCGCCGTTGGCGCGTGCGCCTTGCCGCCGTGATACGGCTGGCAACACTGATCAAACGTTTTGCCCGAACCACACGGACACATCATCGCACTCATTTTGACTCTTTCTCCTGGTATACCTTGCGGGCAAACAAATCGTTACGGCGGCTCACCAACCGATCTAGAAACAGCAAACCATCCAGATGATCGATCTCGTGCTGCACCGCCCGCGCCTCGTAATCTTCCATTTCAAATTCCTGGCTGTTACCGTGCGGATCAAAGGCACGCAATTTTATTTTTTCCGCACGCACCACATTGCCGGTATAGTCCGGCACCGACAGACAGCCTTCGCGACCGACTTTCAAACCGTCCCACTCGGTGATCTCGGGATTGATCAGATACAACCGGCCATGGTGTTTGATTTTTTTACGTCCCGATACATCCACAATCACGATGCGCTGGTTGCGTCCCACCTGCGGTGCGGCAATGCCGACCGCACCAGGACCGCTGTCCATGGTGATTTCCAACTGGCGGACAAATTGGCGCAGCTCGTCATCGAATTGTTGCACCGGTTCAGATTCGCGCTGCAACAATTCGTTGGGATAAGTCAGTATTTCCAAGGGTTCCATTTAGCCCACCAGGGTATCAATGGCTTCGATGCGCACGTCCATGGAGTCATCATCAATGGCGTCGATGGCCTGCTGCAGAGCCTCAACACCCCGCGTGGCCACGCCCTGAATCTGCATGATGTAAATCGGGGCAGTGGCGCGGCCCGCCACGTCGGAATTCAAATCCAGAATATCCAGACCGGCTTCGGCCAGCGCGCCCGTCACCTGGGCGACAATCCCGGCGCGGTCGGCACCGAACACCGCGATCTGCACGTCTGGTGTTTTGTGCTGATGCAGACGACCCTCGATGGCATCCACATGCAGCCGCAGACCCATTTTGCGAGTCACGCCCACCAGCACGGTTTCCAGCCCCGAGGCACTGTGGTCACTTTGCACCATCAGCATGATGGTAAAATTGCCACCCAGCCGCATCATGGATGCTTCGCCCAGATTGCATTGATTGTCGAACAGGGCCTGGGTAATCGCCGAAACTATGCCTGGCTGGTCTTCGCCCACCACGGTTAGCATGTACCATTGTTGCATTGGAATTCCTCTCTGACTGCCCAGCCAACATCCGCTGGAAGAACGCCGCTCATTTTGTCACAGCGTTCCGGGTTTGTGTTAGTGTCTGCACACAATTTGCGATTTTTGAGGAGCCATCATGCACCGCATTTTCGTCACCGTTTGCCTTCTGCTTGCCGCCACACCCTCCCAGGCAGCCATCGTGGTCACTGACGATCTGGGTGCCAAGGTCGAACTGCCAGCACCGGCACAGCGCATCGTCAGCCTTGCCCCCCATGCGACCGAACTGCTGTTCGCTGCCGGTGCCGGAAACAAAATCGTCGGTGTGGTCAAATACAGCGACTATCCACCCCAGGCACAACAAATCCCCCAGGTCGGCGGCTACAAGGCACTGGACCTGGAACGCATCGTCGCGCTCAAACCCGATCTGGTCGTCGCCTGGCCATCCGGCAACAAACCTGCAGTGGTCGAACAGCTAAAATCACTGGGGCTGACCGTCTACCAAAGCCAACCTGACGAACTGAGCGATGTTGCGCAGAACCTGCGACAGTTGGGTAAATTGGCCGGCACGGAAGGCATTGCCAACCAGGCGGCACAAAATTTTACTGCCGAGCATCAAGCGCTAAAACAGCAATATGCTGCCAAGCCGCCGGTAACGGTGTTTTATCAAATCTGGAATCAACCGATCATGACCATCAACGGCCAGCACCTGATTTCCAAAGTCATTAATTTATGCGGCGGAAAAAATGTGTTTGAAAGCGCCCAGGCCAGTGCGCCCAAACTGGATGTAGAAGCGGTGCTCGCTGCCAATCCGCAAGTGATTGTCGCCAGCGGCATGGGCGAAGATCGTCCTGACTGGGTAGACGACTGGAAAAAATGGCCACAACTGCAGGCAGTCAAAACCAAGCAGCTCTACTTTATTCCACCGGATATCATCCAGCGCCACAGCCCGCGCATTTTGCAAGGTGCCAAGCAGCTGTGTGAAGCACTGGATAAAGCCCGCTAACAAAAAAGCCCGGCATTCGCCGGGCTTTTTTTACGCTGCATCCGCGTTAGAACTTGTAACCCACCTGTAACGCGCCACTCACGTCGGTGTTATCGGTATTGGCAGCCGCGGCGGCATCAATGGTCAAGCCAAAGAGGTACAATCCCAAACCCGCCGTCACAACGCTGGCATCACTGTCGGGAATGTTGTGGCGATAACCGGCGCGCAATTCCAGCAACCACAGATCCAGCTCGCCACCCAAACTCAGGTACTGGGTATCATTACCTATACCCAGTGGCTTGTTGTTGGTCACATCCAGATCCATCGCCAGCGTTGCACGCTCCCAGTCACGCGCTACACCCACACGGGCCGAGGGATCAACAGTTAATGAATCGCCAGAAATGGTTTTATAACTCTGTGGAATCAGGTTGCGCACGGTAAAGCCGGATTTCCAGCCGTTACCGTAATCTCTCGCCATACCAAAATCCATGGTGAACCCCGTGCTGTCCTTGGCTCCCTGACTCGTACTGGTACTGGCAGTATCCATCTGGCCAACAACGATGGTGTTTTCGTAGGTAGTCGCCTTAACCATTTTAGGTGTAATACCAAACGCGATATTTTGTCCTGCAACCTCATATTCTTTGGCCAGCGACAAACCGATTTCCTGGAACGCGCCAGCCTGCAGCTTGACGTAACTGTCCATCGTGTTGACATCCAGCGGATTGGCAGCAATATCAAGAATAGCCTGTGCCACTCCCAATATATTCGGATCAACACCAGTGATAACGCCAATGTAACGATCCAACTCACCCAGGTCGTGATTAGTAACCTCGCCAACAAAGCCACCACTGCTCCAACCACCCACGGTCAGGGCACCGGCAAAATTGCGGCTGGGAATGGAAATGGCCAAACCGCCGGCTAACTGCGCCTCCATCGGTTTGTTGGACATACTGCGCAAACCGGTTTTCAGATTAACCGTGGCAGTATTCAATGCAGTTTGTGCTGCGACAAATGTGGCACTATCTGTTGGTGCGGGATGAGTTGCATCAGGAGCCGTAAACGGCAACAGGGCATTATCAAACGCAGTAACGTAGTCATTGTCAGCGAAATCGCTGATCGACTGAAGCAGTTCATTCGGGTCAGCGATGCGCCCCGCCACGGCCAGCTCGAGATTAAAATCTTCATCGGGATGCGCTACCGCCAACAGCGCCGGGTTGTAAAAGCTGGCCGTACCACTGTTGCTGGCCGCGACCGACGCACCGCCCATACCTAAAGTGCGTGGGTCTTGCGCCATAAACGGCGCCGCCACTACGCTGCTACTAGCCCCAGCCAACATGGCACATACGATTAATGATTTACGAAACATTGATATCTCCTGAGTTACCGATGACCGTTGCCTGATCACGTGTTTTGATGCGAATAAACCCGCTATCGGTTTTTTGATATCAGAACTAAAGGACAAATTTTGATTTTGTCAGCCGACACTCTGATAGTAGATATTCTGCGGGTGATTGACCATCGCAAAGAAGTACCAACGCTCAGCCATCAACCCCAGATATTGGACGGCAAACGCCAGCGCCAGCAGCGAGGCTGAATCTTGCGTGATGCTAACCAGCAATAACAGCAGTGGCGCAACAAATCCCAACACAATAAAAATGGTTTTAATGTTGCGAATGAATTTTTCCGTTTGGCCGTGAAAAAATTCACGAGTGTTGTAACTGCCGCCCATCATGCCCATGGAACGCTGTTTCACGTTGGGATGCTTTATGCCTGTGGCAGTTTGCACCGTGGTGACCTGCTTGGCGCGCAGTTTGTTGTTGTACGACAAACCGACCAAGCGCGTCATCATCGCCGCAAACGTCAGCACTGCGGCAACCGGCAGATAAAACTTCACCAGCGCATCAGCCTCTTTGCAGGCGGCGAAACCGGCAGCAAACACAAAACCCGAAGCGCTGCCCATGAGGATGAAATTAATCATGGTCAACGGCGTTGCCCATTCACGCAAAAAACTCAGGCACTGGTAAATCATGCTGGTGCAGACGAACAAGGCGAAACAGGCAATCAAACCCACCAGGGTGATGACCAGCGATGTTTGCAGTTCCTGGTTGGTGTAATAGCTGGCGGTGTAGAGAAACGCCATCAACATGAAAAATGGCAGCGCAATGACCTCGCGTGACAGCCACGACGTACGCCAACGGGTCACCGCCCGCCAGGCACGCTCGGGATGACCGAGATGAAAAAACGAAGCGACCAGTCCACCGGCAATGAACAGCAACACCAGCGCACCGCCGGTGGCGTAGAACTCATTGCTCATGGCAAAACTGTCGTCCGCCAGATCCACCACCTGACCCAGCGCCAAGGCGATGAACAGCCCCTGGCCGACACCGATCAGAGTTGTCAGAAAAATTACCGAAAACGCCGGATGCATGCTGCCGCTCCCTATTCTTGTTCTGCTCGGTTGCCCGCCGAGGTGATCAGGCGTGGCAAGTAGTGGTTGGCCGGTTTGCTGCCCAGCTCGGGCATCAGTGCATAGCCATAACGCTCGCGAATCGCTTTCGACGCGTCGGAGTTTTCGTCATGCACGTCGCCAAAAATTCGCGCACTGGCCGGACAGGCCATAACGCACGCTGGCTTGCGTTCTTTTTCCGGCAGACTTTCATCGTAAATGCGATCCACACACAGGGTGCACTTCTTCATCACCTGTGAGTGCTCGTCAAATTCACGCGCACCGTAAGGGCAGGCCCACGAGCAATATTTGCAGCCGATACACTTGTCGTAATCAACCAGCACGATGCCGTCGGATTCGCGTTTGTGCGAGGCTCCCGTCGGACACACCGGCACACAGGGCGGATTCTCGCAATGCAGACACGACTTGGGGAAATGCACCGTCTGTGTATTGGGGAAACTGCCAACCTCATAAGTCTGCACGCGATTGAAGAACACACCGGAGGGGTCTTGGCCGTAAGGCCGGTCGTCGGGCATGGGGCCACCCATGCCGGAGGTGTTCCACTCCTTGCACGAGGTGACGCAGGCGTGACAGCCGACGCAGACGTTCAGATCAATTACCAGAGCGAGCTGAGTCATTAGCCTTTACCTCCCAACAGTTTGAACACCAGCTTGCGCACCCCATCCAGCGGCGCGGTCACCACGTTCATGGCGTTGTGCAAATTCATGGGAATTTTATATTTGTGACCACCCTGTCCGGCGCGATAGGCGAGCAGCTCGACCGGCTCCTCCTGGCCCGGCGCACGCTGTTGCGGTGCAAACTGCGGCCAACTGACTTTTTCCTCGGCGGCATCGGCCTTGTAAACGCGCACCCGCACGTCATACCAACCGGCCTGACCGGTGACCGGATCGGAGTTGGAAATGTGGTCACCTTCCGGACCCGGCGGCAGCTCTTCGGAAATCACGTGGTTGAGCAAAAAGCCCTGTTTGGATTCATTGGCATTGGGGCTAAGCGCCCAGGCACCGGCGGCCTTGCCGATGGCATTCCAGGTCCAGACCGTGCCCGGCTCCACCGCTTCGGAGAAGCGGCACATGCAGCGCACTTTGCCGTGCATGGATTCGACCCACACCCAGTCGCCGTCTTCGAAACCACCTTCAGCGCCGAGTTTGGGACTCATGTAGAGATAGTTGTAGGTGTGAATCTGGCGCAGCCAGGCGTTCTGCGAATCCCAGCTGTGATACATCGCCATCGGGCGTTGCGTCACTGCGTTGAGCGGATAAGTTTTCTTGTCCGAGCGCTCGCTTTCGATCGGCTCATACCAGAACGGCAAGGGATCGCAGTAGGTTTTCACCCGCTCGCGCAGATGTGCCGGTGGTTGCTTGCCTTCGCGACGGCCTTCGGCGGCCATGCGGAACTCCTGCAAAATTTCGGAGTAGATCTGAATCACAATCGGCGCGTTCTTGCTGATGATCAGATTGTCGTGCGCCCAAGTGAGATAGTCCTTGTTGAAGTTGCGCATGTACTGCTGATTTTTCGGCAGATGGTAGTGGAACACGCAGTTGTTCTTTTCGTACATTTCCCACTGTTTGGGATTGGGTTCGCCACGCATGGACTTGCTGCCATCCTTGCCGCGCCAACCGGCGAGGAAACCAACACCGGAGCCCGGCGCGGTTTCAAAATTGGTGACAAAGTCGGGATAGTTTTTGAACTTGCGCGTCCCATCTTCGTTGGTGAAGGCGGGGAATTTCAGCCGCGAGGCCAGCTCCACCAGCACTTCCTGGAACGGTTTGCACTGCCCGGTCGGCGGCAACACCGGAATACGCACCGAATCCACCGGGCCGTCGTATTCGGAGATCGGACGGTCGAGCATGGAGATCGCGTCGTGGCGCTCAAGATACGTGGTATCGGGCAGCACCAGATCGGCGTAGCTGACCATTTCCGACTGGAAGGCATCGCAGACAATGAGGAACGGAATCTTGTATTCGCCGTTTTCGTCCTTGTCGTTAAGCATCTGCCGCACGTCGGAGGTATTCATGCTGGAGTTCCACGCCATGTTGGCCATGAAAATCAGCAGGGTGTCGATTTTGTACGGATCACCGCGCCAGGCATTGGTGATGGCGTTGTGCATCAAGCCATGCAGCGACAGCGGAAATTCCCAGGAGAAACCTTTATCCAGCCGCACCGGCTGGCCATTTTCATCCACAAACAAATCATCGGGACTGGCCGGTGAACCCAGCGGCGCGCCGTTGAGCGGCTTGCCCGGTTGCACGTCGGCAGGTTTGCTGGGAATCGCCGGACCCGGTGGAATCGGACGCGGGTAGGGAGCCTTGTGGCGGAAGCCTCCGGGGCGATCAATGGTGCCGAGCAAGGTCAGCAGCAACGAAAAGGCGCGAATGGTTTGGAAACCGTTGGAGTGCGCCGCCAGACCGCGCATGGCGTGAAACGCCACCGGGCGGCCGGTCATGGTTTCATGCTCGCGGCCCCAGCTGTCGGTCCAGGCGATGGGCAGTTCAAAGCCCTGCTTCATCGCCGTATCGCCCAGCTCATGCGCCAGACGCACGATGTCTTTGGCCGGAATGCCGGTAATGCTCTCGGCGTACTCCGGTGTGTATTGCTGCACCCGCTCACGCAGCAGGTCGAACGAAGGACGCACGGTTGTGCCATCGGCCAGCCTGAACGAACCGGTCAGGGCAACATCCGGCAGTTCCAGTCCCCAATCATGGAAACTGACCACCGATTTTTTCGACTTGTCCCACAGCAGCGCCTGACCTTTATCGTCGGTACAAATGCGGCCGTAGTCGGGATGCTTGGGGTCATCATTCACCAGATGACCGCTGTTGCTGTAGTCGATCAAAAAGTCGCGATCGTACTTGCCGCTCTCGATCAGAATTTTCAGCATCGCCATGATGAAGGCGGCATCGGTGCCGGGTTTGATTGGCACCCACTCGTCGGCAATGGCGGAATAACCGGTACGAATCGGGTTGATGGAAATAAAACGGCCGCCCTGGCGCTTGAATTTGGACAGGGCAATTTTCAGCGGATTAGAGTGGTGATCCTCGGCGGTGCCGAACATCATCAGCACCTTGGCATGGTCCACATCAGGACCACCAAATTCCCAGAACGAACCACCGATGGAGTAAATCATGCCGGCAGCCATGTTGACCGAACAAAAACCACCGTGGGCGGCGTAGTTGGGAGTGCCGAACTGGCGTGACCACAAACCGGTCAGCGCTTGCATCTGGTCGCGACCAGTGAACAGGGCAAATTTTTTCGGATCGGTTTCGCGCAGGTGGCGCATGCGCTTTTCCAGAATGTCGAAGGCTTCGTCCCAGCTGATCGCCTCGAATTCGGAATCGCCGCGCTCGGCGCCCTGTTTGCGTTTCAGTGGCTGGGTGAGGCGGGCGGGGGAGTATTGCTTCATGATCCCGGAGCTGCCCTTGGCGCAGATCACACCCTGGTTCAGTGGATGCTCGGGATTGCCCTGGATGTATTTCACCACCCCGTCCTTGAGGGTCACGCGGATGCCGCAGCGGCAGGCGCACATGTAGCAGGTGGTGTTCTTAACCTCTAGCTTTCCGTTACTCGAAGGCATGCTCGACATAGGTATTCCCGCCAGTTAATAGGCACACAGCGCGAGGTCTCCCCCGCGCTGACAAAATCGGCTCGTTACTTTACAACTGTAATCAGTGATCTAGGCAAACGCCAATTAAGCCTATTAACGGCCATATAAAAGAATACTTATATTCTTATTTCTGTTTTTTTATCAAGAGAATCAAAGTCTCGTCATCCCGGCGAATTTTGAAAAACTGCCCTCGGCTACTACCCAGCGCAACCGCCTCTCCGAGTTCGCGGGCGCTTTCCACACTCACCCGGTTGACCTCCAAAATCACGTCCTCGTCACGAAAACCGGCAAACCACGCAGCGCTGTTTGGTTCAACCTTGGACAGCCGGATGCCCTGACTCTGACCAATGTCATCCTGTGCTTCGACCACCGCCAGCGTCGCACCCACCAGGAAAGGTCCAATTTTGCTGCCATCGAAACTCACTTCCTGGGTGGGCGCAACCACTGCAGTTTTGGTCATACGCTTGCCGTCACGCACCACCTGCACCTGGACTTTTTGGCCGGCGCGCAGCAGACCAATCAGGTTGCGCAAGTCGCTGGTGTTGTTCACTTCGCGACCATTGATGCTGACGATCACATCACCGGCCTTCAGCCCGACTTCATCGGCTGCCGAGCCCGGCACGACGCGGGAAATCACCGCGCCCTGAATTTGTGCCATGCCGAATGCTTCGGCCAGTGCCGGCGTCATGTCCTGGGTCGATACACCCAATCGACCGCGCTTGACCACGCCGTATTCGACCAGTTGCGCCATGATGTCTCGCGCCATGTTGATAGGAATGGCAAAACCAATTCCCACATTGCCCGGGCCATTGGGCGAATACAACGCGCTGTTAATGCCGACCAGTTCGCCGCGAAGATTGACCAACGCGCCTCCAGAGTTACCGGGATTAATCGACGCGTCGGTCTGGATGTAGTCCTCAAAACCCTGCATTCCCGAGGTGCGCCGCCCCAAGGCACTGACGATACCCGACGTTACCGTCTGCCCCAGCCCGAATGGATTACCGATGGCCACCACAAAATCGCCCACACGCAAATCATCCGAATCACCCAACTTCGCCTGGGTCAATTGGTCGGGTTTCACCTGAATAATCGCCACATCCGTCGCCGGATCCGCACCCAGTAACTTGGCCTCCAGCGTGCGACCATCACGCAAATTCACCCGAATTTTTTTGGCTTTTTGGATCACGTGATTGTTGGTCATCACATAACCCTTGGCCGCATCCACCACCACACCCGAGCCCAGCGTGTGCGTCTTACGCTCGCGCTGCGTCATCGGCACATCAAAAAATCGACGGAAACGCGGATCGTTCATCAACGGATTCAACGGTGTATCCACCATTTCCACGCCCTCGGTGGAAATATTCACCACCGACGGTGTCACCCGATCCAGCATCGGTGCCAGTGTCGGCGTGCCATGCGTATCGACATCGGTAACGCCTGTCACCGGAATGCCGGCGCGGGCTGACATCGCAGCGACCAGAGAAAGGGACAAAAACAAAAGAGAAGTCGAACGTTTCAAACCGGTAATACCTCAATGCATCTGAATTTGGCCAATGTTTGTCTGCACAGAAAATTGGGATCGCGATACCCTAATCCAACTCGAACATGCAGCATAGCCGCATTTGTTTCGATGTTAAACACGCTCGGATTGATGCGCTTGGTATAAAAAGAAGGGGAGGGGGAAACCAACCGGTGATAAAAACGCCAGGGAGGGGGGGAGGGACGAATCCATCCACCGGCGGTTTCCCAAACTTGTTACCTTAACCCTCGACCGCTATTTTGCGGCTGCGGGACTTTTGCGTCTTGGGAATAATCACTTCCAACACGCCTTGGTTGCACTTGGCTGACACGCCATCGCTGTCCACCGAATCTGGCAAACTAAAGCGGCGGAAGAAACTGCCTGACACCCGCTCAACACGTTTGTAGCCATTTTCGGCCTCGCGACGTTCGTGCTTGCGCTCACCGCTGATGGTCAGCACGCCACCTTCCATTTGCACGTGGATATCTTTGGGATTCACGCCGGGAACATCAACGTGCAGCATGTATTTATCCTGCTCCTCTTTGATGTCTACCGCCGGAACCCAATCGCTGGACGCCAACTCGGTGCGCGCCGCCGGCTCCATGCGATTGTCGAATAACCGATCAATTTCGTTCTGTAGTTGCCCCAAAACACCCCAGGGTTCATAACGACGTATACCTGCCATAAATCACCTCTTTTGTGGTTTGATCAAAATCGCCTAGGAGTGAGATAGGGCTAGCGATTTGCCTTTTCAAGGGCTGCTATTGACTAAATTTCATCCACCGCCACACACAACATGTTGTGTTTTCGCACATTCTTGTACATGCCTGGCCGATTGCAGCTAAAACAGTATTTTTTTGTCTGGCCAAACCTAATACATTGAATAACTTGGAATTACTTTGCGGATTAAAATAATTTTAATCCATGAATTGACAGTCGAAGCGGTTAGCTATACTCTTTCATGCACACAACATCTTGTGTTTTTAATAAAAAATAAAAAACCGCTCCCACATCAGCGCTCCCAACTTGCTGATATCACTGATTGTTAAATTATAAGGACTACCAGATGAGCAATTCTGCCAATGCACGAGGGACCCATTTGAAGGCTATCCCCAGCTCTGTCGGCGAAATCAAATACCAGTCCGCATCACTGGACATCTGGGAAAAGAAGTACCGCCTGACCGACAAACAAGGCAATCCCGTCGACAAATCCATCGATGAGACCTATATCCGTGTTGCCAAGGCACTGGCCGACGTTGAAACCACGCCTGCCAAAAAGAAAGAGTGGGAAGAAAAATTCCTGTGGGCGCTGCGCAAGGGCGTTATCCCTGCTGGCCGCATCATGTCCAACGCTGGCGCACTGGCGTACAAACCAGCCACCTCCACCATTAACTGCACCGTGTCAGGCATTGTGGAAGACTCCATGGACAACATCCTGGAAAAGGTTCACGAAGCTGGCCTGACGCTGAAAGCCGGCTGCGGTATCGGTTATGAATTCTCCACTCTGCGCCCCAAAGGTGCCTACGTATCCGGCGCCGGCGCTTACACCTCCGGCCCGCTGTCGTTCATGGATATTTACGACAAGATGTGTTTTACCGTTTCCTCTGCCGGCGGTCGTCGCGGCGCGCAAATGGCCACCTTCGATGTTGGCCACCCGGACGTGATGGAATTCATCCGCGCCAAGCGTGAAGATGGTCGTCTGCGTCAGTTCAATTTGTCGCTGCTGATCACTCAGGATTTCATGGAAGCCGTTAAAAACGACGCCGACTGGCGCCTGAGCTTCCCCATGAGTCAGTCCGAACTGGAAACCGAAAAGCTGGATCTGAAAAACCCCGAGCAAGTGGTTTGGCGTGACTGGCCCGTGGCCAAAAATTACGTCACCAACAAGGATGGCCAGGTAGCCTGCAAGGTCTATCGCACCATCAAGGCCCGCCGCCTGTGGGACATGATCATGGCTTCCACTTACGATTTCGCTGAACCTGGTTTCATCCTGATCGACAAGGTCAACGAGATGAACAACAACTGGTTCTGCGAAAACATCCGCGCCACCAATCCTTGTGGTGAGCAGCCACTGCCGCCGTATGGTTCGTGCCTGCTGGGTTCGATCAATCTGACCCGTTTTGTGAACAAGCCGTTTACCGCCGAAGCCAGCTTTGACTGGGCCGAGTTCCGCAAGACCGTCAATATCTTCACCCGCATGCTGGACAACGTGGTGGAAATCAACGGCCTGCCACTGGAACAACAACGCCACGAGATCATGAGCAAGCGTCGTCACGGCATGGGCTACCTGGGTCTGGGCTCCACCCTGACCATGATGGGCATGCAATACGGCGACGCCAAATCCGTTGCCTTCACCGAAGAAGTCACCAAAGAAATGGCAGTGGAAGGCTGGCGCGCAGCGCTGGACCTGTCCAAAGAAAAAGGCGCGGCACCGATCATGGATCAGGACTTTGCCGTTACTGCCGAAATGCTGCGCCACCGTCCACAAATGAAAAAAGACGGCATCAAGGTTGGCGACACGCTCAAAGGCCGCGTACTGCACGCCAAGTACAGCCATTACATGCAGCGCATTGCCGAAGTTGAGCCTGAACTGGTCAACGAACTGGCCGAAGTGGGCGCACGCTTCACTCACCATAGCTCCATCGCACCGACCGGCACGATTTCGTTGTCACTGGCCAACAACGCCAGCAACGGTATCGAGCCATCGTTTGCACATCATTACTTCCGTAACGTGATCCGCGAAGGCAAGAAGAGCAAAGAGAAAGTCGACGTCTTCTCGTTCGAGCTGTTGGCCTACCGTGAAATGGTCAACAACAAGGCCGAGCCGTTCAGCCAGGAAGCCGACAAGGCACTGCCTGAGTATTTCATCACTGCTGACGACATCACGCCCAAGGCGCACGTCGACATTCAGGCTGCAGCACAGAAATGGATCGATTCCTCCATTTCCAAAACTGCGAACGTACCGACGGATTACGATTACGAAGATTTCAAGGACATCTACCTCTACGCCTACGAGCAGGGCCTGAAGGGCTGCACCACCTTCCGCTTCAACCCAGAAGCATTCCAGGGCGTACTGGTGAAAGAGAAAGACCTGAAAAACACCGTGTACCGCTTTACCTTGGAAGACGGTAGCGTCGTTGAGTGCAAAGGTGACGAAGAGATTGTTTACGACGGTGAAACCCATACCGCCGCCAACCTCTACGATGCACTCAAAGAAGGCTACTACGGCAAATTCTAACGGTTATAACGATTACAGCCTGGAAGCGCCCTTCGGGGCGCAACCTTTAAAAGATTCTGGAGCTACACCATGAGCGTCACCATCGCCAAAAAAATCACCGGTTTTGCGGTTGTTAAAAACGAAGAACAAAAAGCACCCGCGGCTGTCGTTCCAGCCGAGCCTGAACGCGAATTGATGAATGAAAATGTTGCCCGCCCCGAGATGCTGGTCGGCGCAACCTACAAACTGAAAACCCCACTGTCCGAGCACGCGATTTACGTCACCATTAACGACATCGTGCTCAATCCTGGTTCCGAGCATGAAGAGCGTCGCCCGTACGAGATCTTCATCAACTCCAAAAACATGGATCACTTCCAGTGGATCGTTGCCTTGACGCGAATCGTCTCTGCTGTTTTCCGCAAAGGTGGCGACGTGACTTTCCTGGTGGAAGAACTGAAAGCAGTATTTGATCCACGCGGTGGTTATTTCAAAAAAGGCGGCAAATACATGCCTTCGCTGGTGGCCGAACTGGGCGACGCCATTGAAAACCACCTGAAGTTTATCGGCATGCTCCCCAGCGACAACCTGGATGAGCATCAGAAAAATTTCATCGCCAAAAAACGCGCTGAATTAAGTTCTGGCCCCGCCAAGGAAAGCGCCGACAGCAAGAATGATTTCCCCGCCAATGCCCAGCTCTGCATGAAGTGCAACACCAAAGCCATGATCAAAATGGATGGTTGCATGACCTGTCTGAACTGCGGCGATTCCAAGTGCGGCTAACACAGAACAAGGAGGTCGTCAGAATAGTTATTTTTCTTTGAGAGCCAGGAAGCACGGAGCTGACAACGCTATCGAAGAAAAAGGACATTCTGCCGACCTCCGCAAGAGCACCACCCTCTCGCCCTCCCAAAGGGCTGGGCATACGGACGATGCCCATGCACACCACCCGGGGTCAATCCGATCAGCAGTGCCCCGGGTGGGTTAGTGCAAAATCTACGGATTTCCCTGCCGCAGCATCACCGTAATTGTTGTACCGTTTTGTTCTGACGTTTCCATCGCAATCCTGCCGCCCTGCGTTTCGGTCAATAGCTTTGCTGAATACGCGCCCAATCCTGTACCTGCAGTTTTGCCAAACGTGGCGTATTTCGTAAAAAATCGCTCACGAACTGGTTCAGGTACTGCGCCTGGATTGTGCACCGCAATACGACACCAGTCATCCGCTGCCGTTGTCGCGCTGACTGTAATGGTTGATCCTGACGGCGCGGCTTCAATTGCATTTTTAATCAGATTTGAAAATAGCGTGTGGCACAACAACGTCTCACCAACCACGATGCATTCCTGCGCATCATTAGGCCACGTTAACCTGATTTCTTTAAGTTGTATCAGCGTCGCTAAGTCATTACTGATGTTGGCAAATACCTGATTTAAATCAACCTCGGTTGGGCGTAACACGTATTTGCCCACTTCCATTTTGTAAATATCCAGCGAGGTGTTGATCATTTCCAGCATGCGATAACCCGCATTCTGCACCATTTTCAGCATATTCACCTGTTCGTCATCCAGATTGCCTTCGTGTATCAACAACGATGGCACGCCAATAATGGCGTTTAGTGGATTTTTCAAATCGTGGCGGGTAATACGATCCACATCTTCGCGCAACTGTGCGGTGTACACTAGTTCTGCATTTTGTGCTTCCAGACGCTTATGTGCCTCCGCCAAGGCCAGCTGCGCCTGCTTGCGTTCGGTAATGTCCTGATACACGCCCAGCGTACCGATGACCTCATCCTCACTGTTGGTGATAGGGATCTTGCTGGTTTCCAACCAGATCATTTTGCCCGCTAGCGTGGTTTGCGGTTCTTCGTACATCATCAATGCTTGCCGTGATTCGCGCACTGCCTGATCATCGCGACGATACAGCTCCGCCTGTGCAAACCAGGGCATGTCAAAATCGGTCTTGCCGATCACCTCTTGCGCCAGCTCAAAGCCTGCGTCTCGCGCGAACAGCGCATTACAGCCCAAATAGACTCCTTGTGGCGACTTCCAGAACACGCGGGCCGGAATGGTGTCCATGACGTACCACAGCATTTTTTCCGACTGGCGCAATTCTTCCGTACGTTCTTCAACTTTTATTTCCAAACCTGCACGCGCTTCTTCCAGCGCCTGTTGCCGCTCGATGAGTTTACCCAGCAGCTTGTTCAAACTCGTCGACAGTTTTTCAACCTCGGTGTAACGTGCCGAACTGGGCAGCCCTGCCGTCTGCTCACTATCCATCGCATCATCCGCCGCACGGGTAATATTCACCAACGGCAACGCCAACCACTTGGCCAGCCACAACGCTAGCCCCATGAATATCACGCCAAGCAACAACCCAACCCTTAGCAGGTTATTCTGCAGATTTTTTACCGGTGCAAATGCCACTTCCACCGGTTGCCGCACCAAGACTTTCCAATCCAGACCCTGAAATTTTTCGTAGCCCCTGGTCATGGTGTACGCCGTCAAATAACGCTGCTGATTTGGCCAAGTCACAACAGCAAAACCACGCTGCCCCCGCTGTATCTCTGCCAGCAATGGCATCTCCAACGGTTTGAGCATCATCTCTCTGGAGCCCGAAACGACGACGTTTTCCTTGGTCAGTACCAAAATTTCCACCTGGCGTTGCGTGGTAACGTTACTCAGGCCGGCAATGGCGTTGTGCGCCAGGCGCCAATCAATATGCGCGCCCAAAACTGCTATCTTTTCTCCACTCGCGTTAAATACCGGCGCCGACACATCTACCAGCCGCAATGGCAGGTCGCCCTGACGCCCTGTCAGGTAGGGTTCAAGCAAAACCGCAGCGTGTAAATCGCCGGCAAACAAACCATTGAGTCCGCTTTTAAACCATGTTCGCGCTGACACATTTTTGCCTTCCAGCAGGCCATCACTACCGACAAGAATATTGCCTTGCAAATCAACCAGGCCTAACCAGGCATAGTGGTTAATGCTGCGCTTCAGGCGATCCAGATAGTCGCGTTTCTGTTGGGCGCTATAACGATTTTCGGTCAGGACACCGTCTTTCGCTGCCAGCTCAATGTCCACCATGCGCTCGTGCATTTCACGATCCAGCATCCGGGTGATTTCATCAGCCAGGGATTCCAGCTCCGCCCCGGTTGCCTGGGTCAATTGCTTGGCCGACTCCTCCGCCGACCGGTGAACAATGGTAACAATCACCGTCGTTGTAACCAGTGCAAAAAACAGCAACAGGTAAATCTGGATTTTTTGAGTCCGGAAAAATGACATGCGGGCCTGTTCTTTCTAATGAATATATTTATGCGGCAGATCACATATGGCTGTTAGCGTCCTGGCTAAGGAAGGTTTTAGTGCAATAAAACAGCAAACACCGCGCAATTTTGCGATTACAACAAACAAAAAGGGGAGCTATGCTCCCCTTGCTTTTCATTGTATTTTATATGGAAATTACGACTCGTTTTCCAAATGACTTTCCAGCGTCGCCATGGCTGCGGGCAAATCCACTTTGGCGCCCAGGCGATTCATACTGGAGCCAAACGCGTGAATGGTGCGGAACAGATTATGTGCGCGGCACTGCTCACCCATCTGGCCGATACGGACGATGGGCGGACCAAACGAACCGGCAATCTCCACACGGTAGCGTTCGGACATGGTTTTTAGCAGAATTTTGCGATCCATCTGCGGTGGCGTCAGTATACCCACCACCGAGTTCAAACGCGATTCAGGCTGGACGTAAAGTTCCACGCCCAACGCTTCCAGCGACGCCTGCAGCGCAATAGAGCATTTCAGGTGACGCTCGTAGCGCACGCTCAGTGTTTCGTTGCACACCAAGCGCAATGCCTCGTGCATGGCCAAAATACCCGAGACTGGCGCGGTGTAGTGATATGACTTTTTGTACCAGAACTGATCTGCCAGACGCGCGTCCAGACACCAATGACGCAGGCGATCGCTGCGAGACTCGATGAAGGCCCAGGCCTTGTCAGAAAACGCGACCAATGACACGCCCGGAATTGACGACAAACCTTTTTGGCCGCCAGTGATGACTGCATCCACGCCCCAGTCATCCATGTCCAGCGGCATGGTGCTCAGGGTGCATACTGCGTCCACCACCAGCAGACAGTCGTACTGACGCGCCAGCTTGCCGATTTCGGGCAAATAGCGGTTGTACACCGTGTTGGAGGTTTCTCCCTGCACCATGGTGATGACGCGCGGATTGTGCTGTTTGATGTACTTTTCGACCTCGTCCGGCATGGCGCATTCGCCGTCGGCCACCTGCATCCGCAGCACCTTGGCTTCGGAACGTTCAGCCATTTCTGCCAGACGTCCGCTGAAAAAGCCGTTGCAGATACTCAGGACGTTATCCCCTGGGCGAATCAAGTTGACGACCGCCATTTCCATCGCCGCCGAACCCGGTCCGGCAACCCCGAGGATGTGGCGCGATTCGGTCTGGAACACATAGCAGGACATGTTTTTCACCTGCTCAATGACCTGCGCCATGGTGTCGCCCAAGTGGTTGATCACGATCGAATTGGCGTGCGCCACGCGCTCGGGGATGGGAACAGGTCCTGCGCCCATCATTAGCAGCGGCTCATCGGGTAGGATGTTATCCAGGGGGACAATACCCTTGGGTACTTGAACTGTCACAAACTCTCCTCGTCGCGCAGGTGGCGAACTTACTTGGCTGGCACAGCAAAATCCAACTCGAGCACAATACATGCCCGGCCCGGCAATTATACATTCAACCAGCCGCTTCCCGTAAGGTGTTGGTCCCACTGGGTTTACGCTTCAGCTCAACCGGCTAAAGATCATGCCCTAGCTTGTCGCTAAGTTTTTGCCCCTCAAGGCATGAGCAACAAAAAAAGCCCGGTCAGGACGATCGGGCTTTTTCCTTTCAGCGCACAGAGCCATTCCCGCTACAGCACTGGATAGAATTTGTGCGCCATCAATGTCTGGCGCCATTCCGCGCTCTTGGCATAGCGGCTGATTGCCTTGATCAGCGCTGTATCCGCGTGTTTTTTGTCATACACCAGCCCGACATCCACCCCGGCGGTAAATCCGTACATTTCCACCAGATGCTTGGGCGAAAAGTCCTCGCGGCTACCAAAACCAACCGCGTAGTTTCCGTCTTCGCTTTCGATAAATTCCCGCATCGCCTGACCACTGACCAGTACCTTGTCGAAATTTGCATCACTCATAAACGAGTGGTGTCTTTTGATTTCGCTGTAAATTTGTTCGTCGTCCTGCCTGCCCGCCAGCACAATGGCGTGATTGGCTCCGCCCAACTGGCTCCAGTTGTTAACCTTGCGGCGATACAAACGCGCCAAATCACCAATACTCAATTTTTTCACACCGGTTTTTCCACCCACGACGATCGCGATAGGTGCCTTGGCCAACAGAATTTCGGTTTTTTCCACCTTGCTACCTGCCCCACCCAGCGAATGATGGCGCACAGTGAACATTGTCTCTTGCGATTGCTCCGGCAGCGCCACAATGACATTAAACTGGTAGCCTTCGGCCTGATCCTGCTTGGCAAAATGCTCAAAGAACAACGTTACCAAGCGACTGGAACCGCTGGATGCATCAATCGTGATAACTTCGTCTGCCAATGCCGCTGTTGTCAGCCACATCAGCACCAATATTCGCAATAGAAACATAAAGAACATTCCGCCATGTCGCGTATCCCCGAGTTTGGTCATCGGCACCTGTCCCCCAAATTCAATATGTGAACTACGACAACTGCGTATAATGCGGATCGACATCACACATCTGCTCTACAGCCAAATAATTATGGCGAACCATTCTCAAAACACTCACTCTGATTGGCTTACCTTACTGCCGCTGTTTCTTGTTTTTTGCCGCCACGGAACCTGCGGCAACCACATAAAACCCGTTGTTCTCCCCCAATCCCGTGTCGCTGCCACAACCCCTAGGCTCGCACATGATTCATAAATGATTACAATATGTTAGATTTAATAACCTGACATTATCAGGAGGGAATCATCCCTGCCAAAATAAAGGGTCAAGGAGCACAAGGCTGTTCCGATAAACAAAGGCGTACTAATTTTGTAATTACGCGTTACAATGAAGCCCATTTTTGGCTCGGTAGCGTCATTTTAACTTCATGTTTCTCCTGAGACTTGCATAAGACATGGGCTGGTTTTTGGATCAAAAAGCGTCTTTGCGCTCGCGAATGCTGTTTGCCATCGGTGTCATGCTGCTGCCGCTGTGCGTGCTGGCGTTGATCACGTTTATCGCCGTGCGCGGCGCTGTTTCCACCCTGGAAAAGGCCGTCTATGATCCGGTCGAAAAACAGATATTTGTGACCGACATACAAAAACTGTTTTATCAGATCAAGATCCCCATTCAGCAATTTGGCAACCGCTCGGAAGAGGGCGACCACACCCAGTTCGACAGCCTGGCAGTACAGCTAGGGCTGGGGTTTGATAACGGCTTTGCCAATATCGATCTTAGCAAGGAAGAATTCGACCTGCTCACCACCGCCAAACACGAATTCATCAATCTGCAAGCCATCGCCAATCAACTGTTCGTCCAATTCCACCTGCTCAACGCCGATCAACGCCAACGACTGGTACTGGATTTCAGTCGGGGAGTGGACCGTTGTTTGGCGATGATGGCGCGGATGGAAAATATCGCCCTCAACGAGATTCAGTCGCAACGACTCGCCGCCCAGGAAATAAAATGGAAGTCGGTGGTGTTGGTAATCATCATCCTGGGCTGTGGTTTGGTGTTTGCCATTTTGGGCGCGGTAGTGCTGTTCCGTTCAGTCATGGCGCCGATTCGCAATCTGGAACACACGGTAAACCGCTTTGGCCAGGGCGATCTCAGCTCACGAATCAACTACAACGCCAATGATGAACTTGGCCACTTGGCCTCGGCGTTCAATGCCATGGCTGAGCGTTTCCAGAAAATTCAGACCGAACTGGATTATCTATCGATTCACGACAGCCTGACCGGCCTGTTTGACCGTCCACAGTTCCACGACGTGGTGGGCATGGAAGTACATCGCGCCAAGCGTTACGACCGGCCATTTTCCGTATTGTTTTTCGACATCAACGAATTCCGCGCCGTCAATGAGAGCTACGGTCACTTGGTAGGGGATTCGGTGCTATGCTCGGTGGCAATGCAGATTTCTGGTGCCATACGACCAACCGATACCGCAGCGCGTTATGGTGGTGATGAATTCGCCGTAGTTCTGTCAGAAACCGATGCCCAGGGCGCACAGGAAACCGCTGCCCGTATTGCCAAAGCCATTGCCGATCATCCGCTCAATATCGGCGATGGCAAGAGCCTCACCATCCAGGTCAGCGTAGGCATTGCGACTTTCCCCATCGATGCCGACAACGACACCGGTCTGTTTGCCCAGGCCGAATACGCCCTGGAGCGCGCCAAGCGCCAAAGCCAGAAACAAGAATTACCCAAACTCTCGCGCGGCGACTAGCGTTCCGCACCACATCGCCAACACTGACTGAATTGACCAACATGTTCCTCACCACAGCGTAAACAGCGCCATGGTGGCCTGAACTCGTTTTGCAGCAGCATATGCAGTGCCGCCGTTGCGGCGTCTTCCTGATCGTCCTGCGCCACCCAGACGCTGGGATAAATATTGACCGGTAATTCGCCTGCCGCACCACTCAGAAGCGCCCCCTGCACCACCACTGCGAAACCAGCAGCCTGCAACTGATCCACCAGCAGTTGGGCTTCAAACATGTGAGCAGCGTCGTAAATTTTTTTCATGGATGATTACTTTACTGGTGTTAATTCAAACCCGGCCTTATGCAACAAGTTTAGTAAGCCCCGTTCACCTGTCAGGTGCAAAACTCCGACCGCAACAAATACATTTCCTTGCTTGAGCAAGGACTGCATACGATCAAACATCACTAGGTTACGCTGGTACAGCAACCGCTGGTTCACCTTTTCCGCCAGCGCCGCATCAGTAAATTGCATGTGATCATCGTTCAGCTTTTCCATGCCAACCAGATCCTGCGCTAAGTAGCGCTCGATAATCCCCTCTATCATTTGCTTCATCTTGCCATGCTGTGCCAGCGTATCCTCCAGCAACACCAACTGCTCTGCCATCGTCAGCTCGTCAAATACCGCAATCTGTTCCTGCATGGTTTCCAGTCCAATGAGTTTTTTCTGCTCACTTTGTGCCTTGGAATACAGCATTGCATCCAAAAACTGACCCGTTTTCATTTCCGGCATACTCAACACGGTAAACACTGCCCACGGCTTCATCATCGCCACGTGTTGCTCGCTCATTCCCCGCGCTTTTAACGCCGCCACGGACGCATGAAACAGTTTGTCGCCCGCCACCTGCCGCAGGTGGCGGCCATCGGTAAAAAACATTGCTCGCGACGCGTAGGCGCTGTTTTCGCTGCTCAGCAATACCTCGACCGCCAGCGTTGTCGTCGACGCCAGCAGCGGCAATACCCGCTGACCCACCGCAATAATTCGCGGGTCATCTGTGTGCACGGTACCCATTAAATACGACGGCTCCATACCGGGTTTACTGATTTGCCATAACACCCCGGATTTAAAGATATTGTCTCTATTTGCCGAAGTCTCTACAGTATCGGCATGGAGGGGAGCAACGCCTCCCAGCAGGGCAGCAATTAGAGCGACAGTTGATAATAACAATCGGTTCACTCGCTCTCTCCCGGGCCAACAAGCGGTTGGCTCATTAGACATGCTCGCTGGTTTGGACGACCATCGTGCGCAAATAAAATATGGGCACAAGGCCAGAATAATGAAACGGATTATTTCCGTCGCTTTCATACTTTTTTTCCTCTTGCTGGCGTTTCTTTTCAGCCTGCTGGACACTGACGCGACAGTGGACACTTCGCAAACACTGCGTTTTGACGACGTTGCCCACATTCGTCAAATTGCGCGTGACAACAACCCCAAAACACTCAAGCCTGGCGAAATTCGCAATATTCTCATCGACGAGCGCGATCTAAATCTGCTGCTCAATTACTCGGCCAAACGCTACGGTGATATACGCGTCCGCGCCACATTACAACCCAATCTGATCGAGCTTCATGGCAGTGTGGCGCTGCCATTTTCCTTGTATCTAAATTACCACGCCACCCTGGGCTTGCGTGATAACGCACCGTATTTTCTAACCTTAAAATTGGGTTACTGGCAACTGCCCACTTTCTCATTGCCGCTGGCCAGCCGCTTGCTGCACAACCAACTCGGTGTACACATTCTGAGCTACAAACATATCTGGCAGGCCGTGCAAGGTGTCGACATCCGTCACGGCGAAGTCAGTGTCCGTTATCGTTGGTCACCCAAGCTGCTGCAAGAAATCACCAAGCAAAGTAACTGGATACTGTTTGAAGAGGACGACTTGCAGCGCATCGCCGTTTATCAGCGGCAAATTGCCCAATGGTCACTGCAACGGCCTGGACGTTGGGGCTCGCTGCATCATCTGCTAAAAACCCTGTTCAAAACCGCGCAAAGCCGCAGTCTGGGCGGGGAAGATGCCGCAGCAGAAAACCGCGCACTGCTTTATTCGGTCGCATTGTACGTGGTCAACACCGAGATAGTGCAACTGCTGCCCGATGATCTGCGCCGCGAAATTCCCGCCAAACGAATTTCACTGCTGCTTGGCTCTCGCCAGGATCTAAGCCAGCACTTTGTAATTTCCGGGGCAGTTACCGTCTCCGCCGGTAGTGGTTTGGCTGACGCCGTTGGTGTGTTCAAAGAGGTGCATGACGCCCATGACGGCAGCGGTTTCAGCTTTGCCGATTTGCTCGCCGATCGGGCGGGGACTCGCTTTGCCACGCTGGCGACCGAATCCCGCCGCAGCGCACGCCGTGTTCAGGACTTTATGGTCAATTCGACCCGCGAAACCGAGTATATGCCCACCACGTCCGACCTGCCTGAGGGTATAATGGAACTCGAGTTTAAATCCCGCTACGAAGATCTGGACAGCCAGGCTTATCAGTTGGTCGAATCCGAAATCCAGCGCCGTATTTCCACCTGTAAAATATACGACAACAACTGACCATGGTTCCTCAAAATATTTTAATGGCGCTAGCCGAGCTGACCCTGATGCTCGAAAAAGAGCTGCGTGAACAACATCTGTGGCACAGCAAGCCGCCTGCAGCACCGGCCTTGGCCAGTCCCCAGCCTTTTTGCTTTGACACGCTGGAGTTTCCCCAGTGGCTGCAATGGGTCTATTTGCCCCAGCTCAAAACCCTGATAGAGCGGGGCGACTATCTGCCCAAAGAAAGTGATATTGCAGAATATGCCGAGCAGGCGCTGGAAACCACCCCTGACGCCGACAAGCTGGTGATGATTCTGCACGCCATCGACGAGGCGTTCCACGACAACGCCGCGCACTCGCCGCCGCTGCATTAAAAAAGGGCCCCTGGGGGCCCTTTTTCGTCGTCCGCGTTCAGCGTATCAAGCCCGGTTGCCCAGAACTTCAATTGCCATTTGCTCCGCGCTGGTATGGCGCACGTCTTTGCCCTTAACCAGATAGATAACGTATTCGCAAATGTTGGAGGCACGATCGCCCACGCGCTCCAATGATCGCGCAGCCCAAATGACTTCCAGCACCAGCGGAATGGTACGAGGATCTTCCATCATGAACGTCATCAACTGACGCAAAATCGCTTCGTATTCTTCATCCACTTTGCGATCTTCGCTCCATGCACGATAGGCGGCCTCGGCATCCATACGTGCAAATGCATCCAGTGCATCACGCAGCATCGCCTTAACGTGACGCCCCAAATGCTCAAGCGCGGTTTTTGGAATTTTGGTTCCGCCTTCTTCCGTCACTTTTAGCGCCATCCGCGCTACGCGACCAGCTTCATCGCCGATACGCTCCAGGTCGGTAATGGTCTTGATGACCGCAATTACCAAACGCAGGTCCGTCGCTGCCGGCTGGCGGCGCGCCAGGATTTGGGTACATTCTTCGTCAATGTCCACTTCCAGGGCATTGATGCGGTAGTCACTGTTGGCCACTTCACTCGCCAGAGCAGCATCGCTCGTGGTCAGCGCTGTAATCGCATTTTCCAACTGCTGCTCCACCAGTCCGCCCATCGCCATGACGCGAGTACGAATATCTTCCAGTTCTTCGTTAAACTGCTTGGAAATATGGTGTCCGATACGGTTATCCATCTTCAACTCCCTGCCTTAGCCGTAACGGCCGGTTATATAGTCTTCAGTTTGCTGCTTGGCCGGATTGGTAAACAGAGTATTGGTATCCGCCAATTCAATCAGGTCACCCATGTACATGAATGCGGTGTAATCTGAAACTCGCGCAGCCTGTTGCATGTTGTGGGTAACAATAACGATGGTGTAGCGATTCTTCAGCTCATAGATCAACTCTTCGATCTTCAGCGTCGAAATCGGGTCTAGGGCCGAAGCTGGTTCGTCCAGCAGCAGCACTTCTGGCTCAATCGCAATTGCGCGGGCAATCACCAAACGCTGCTGCTGACCACCCGACATGCCCATCGCACTTTCATGCAAACGATCTTTTACTTCGTCCCACAGCGCCGCGCCCTTGAGCGAACGTTCGACCACTTCGTCCAAACGACGACGGCTGTTAATTCCCTGCAAACGCAAACCATAGGCGACGTTTTCGTAAATACTCTTGGGGAAGGGGTTTGGCTTTTGGAACACCATACCCACCCGGCGGCGCAATTCGGCAACGTTCACCGATTTGTCGAAAATATTGCGGCCATCAATGTTCAATTCGCCTTCAACGCGCACGTTATCAACCAAATCATTCATTCGATTGAAGCAACGCAGCAGCGTGGACTTACCGCAACCGGACGGGCCGATAAACGCCGTCACCTTGTTGCGTGGGATATCCATGTTGATACCGTTCAGCGCCTGCTTTTCTCCGTAGTACAAACGCAGGTCGCGCACCTTGATGCAGATGTCTTCAGAAGCCAAACCTTTACCCTGTCCGGCACGGACACTGGTTTCCAGTTTCACTTGAGCATTATTACCTTCAGTCATCACTCTAACCTCAATCCTAGTTATCCAGTGCCTTGTAGCGCTCACGCAGACGATTACGAATGGCAATCGCGGCGATGTTCAGCACGATGATAACCAACACCAGCAACAGCGCAGTTGCGTACACTAACGGACGAGCCGCCTCAACGTTCGGGCTCTGGAAGCCCACATCGTAGATGTGGAAGCCCAAATGCATGATCTTGTAATCCAGATGCACGTAAGGGAAGTTGCCATCCATCGGCAGGGTCGGGGCCAGTTTCACCACACCTACCAACATCAGGGGCGCCACTTCACCCGCCGCACGAGCAATGGCAAGAATCAATCCGGTCATCATTGCCGGGCTGGCCATGGGGATAACCGTTTTCCACAAGGTTTCCCACTTGGTCGCACCCAGCGCCAGACTGCCTTCGCGAATATTACGTGGAATCCGCGATAAACCTTCCTCGGTCGCCACAATAACCACCGGCACGGTCAAAATCGCCAGCGTCAATGACGCCCACAACAAGCCCGGAGTACCAAAAGTCGGGGCGGGCAGGGCTTCCGGGAAAAACAGGGCATCAATGTTGCCACCCAGAAAGTACACAAAAAAGCCCAAACCAAACACGCCATAAACAATCGCCGGCACGCCCGCCAGATTGTTTACCGCGATACGTATTACCCGAGTCAAAAATCCTTGCTTGGCATATTCGCGCAAGTAAACCGCTGCCACTACACCAAACGGCGTCACAAAAATCGACATGATGATAACCATCATCACCGTACCGAAGATAGCTGGGAACACTCCACCCTCGGTATTGGCCTCACGCGGCTCGCCGCTAACAAAGGCCCAGACATTGGAAAAATATGTGATTAATTTTTGTACCGGGTTCATCGCATTGGGCATATGAACACGGACGATATTCTTCAGTGGAATTTCCACCACACGACCATCCGCCGTGGTCGCCGTCAGAGCATCCCGACTGATCGCAGCGTGTAAACCGTTCAACTGTTTTTGCAGCGAGCCGTATTCGGCATTGAGAGCCGCACGGTCTTCCACCAATTGCGCCTTGGCCTGATCATCCAACAGGCCATCCAATTCCAGGCCACGTTCCTTTAGTCGCAAACGCTCCAGACGGTAATTGACCGAACCAATTTCGGTTCTTTCCAGATCACGAATCTGCACTGCCAAATCGGCGGAACGCTGCAGCAATAATTCGAACTTGGGCCAGGCTGCTTCACCCTCGGCCACCACCACGCCGTCCTGCTTTACTTCCTTGAGATAACCGTAAAAGTTACCCCATTCACGACGCTCGGCAACAAACAGATTCTCCGGCGTGCTCCAACTTTCAATGTTGTGCTTCATCAACCAACGGAAATCCATGCCGTTGACGTCACGATTGCCGATCTTGAACAGGAAACGCGTCACCTTTTCCATATCTTGCGGAATATCCGTACCGGATTCACGCAAACGTTCGGCCAAGACGGCTTCCTTGCCATAAATCTCACCGGCAACAGTGATCGTCTGACCGCCAGCGTCCCGATACTGCACCTGCTGTACGTCCGCTGGCCAGAAAAATCCCAAGCCGCGAACTGCGATCAAACCTAGCAGACCCACCACCATGATAACGCTGACGGCAACCGCCGCACCGGTCAACCAAACCCAGGGAGCGCCACTTTTAAACCAGTTTTTAACGTTTTTATCTGCCATGCGACTGCTCCCAACTACAGCGAACCATACTTCTTACGCAAACGCTGACGTACCACTTCAGCCAGCGTATTGAAGAAGAAGGTAAACAAGAACAGCACCAACGCCGCGAGGAACAATACGCGGTAATGCGTACCACCCACTTCGGATTCTGGCATTTCCACCGCAATATTGGCGGACAGGGTTCTCATACCCTGGAAAATGTTCCAATCCATCACCGGCGTATTACCAGTCGCCATCAGCACAATCATTGTCTCACCCACGGCGCGACCAAATCCGATCATCACCCCGGAGAAAATACCTGGGCTGGCAGTTGGCAGCACCACGCGAACAAACGTCTGCCAAGGCGTTGCGCCCAATGCCAATGATCCATTGGTCAAATGTTTGGGCACCGAGAAAATTGCATCTTCGGCAATGGAGAAAATGGTCGGGATGACCGCAAAGCCCATGGCCAGACCCACGACCACCGAATTTCGCTGGTCAAACGCTATGCCCAACTCATCGCGCATCCATCGCGGCATATCGCCGCCAAAGAAATACGCTTCCATCATCGGACTGGCGGCAATCACTGCCCAGGCAATCAAAATAACTACTGGGATCAACAGAATTGGCTGCCAGCCATCAGGAATCGAGTGGCGCACAGAACGCGGCATGTGCAACCACAGGTAGGCAAACGCCAACACACCCAACGGCATGATCACCAACAGGGCAAACACCGCCGGCAAATTGGTTTCCATGAACGGCGCCAACCACAACCCCGCCAGGAAGCCAAGAATAACCGTTGGCAACGCTTCCATGATTTCTACGGTCGGTTTGATGGTCTGACGCAGCTTGGGAGCCATGAAATACGCAGTGAAAATCGCCCCCAAAATGGCCAGCGGCACCGACATTACCATCGCGTAAAACGCCGCTTTCAGCGTGCCGAAGGACAGCGGCACCAGACTTAACTTGGACTCAAAGTCGCTACCACCGGAGGTGGATTGCCAGACGTAATCCGGCTCCTGATAACCCTCGTACCACACCTTGCCCCACAGCGATGACCAGGAGATTTCCGGATGTTCGTTTTCAACCTCAAAGACCCGGACTTTGCCGCCAGTCTCTTCCACCAATAACGACTTGGAGCGGGGAGAAATAGCCACTCCGGTGACATCACCCTCAAGCAGCTTCTCCACCAAGAGAGTGCTTTCGGCCGTCGCGTGGTACAACCCAAGGTTACCGCTGTTATCCATCGCAAAAAAGGACTTGCGATAGAACTCTGGTTCGATAACTTTAATAACGCCTTGCTCGGTGTCAAACGAGCGAATCTTGGTCAGCTTGAACTTGCCGCTGCTATCGCGCACCCGGAACCACTGCGACAGCGAGCCATCACTGCCCGCCACCATCAGCGACACTGTACCCGCCAGGAAGCGGATATCCGTCAACGCCACATTTTCCGGCAACAGCTTGGCATCTTCGAGAAGTATTGGTGCCGATTCTTTGTCCTGGATATCATACACGTGGACTGTACCGTCCGAGTCCACCACGTATAACACGCGCTGCTCGCCGGTCATCAGCAACTTGGCCGCGCTGTGTTCCAGCACAAAATCATTGGTCTGGTGCTCGAACGTTACTTCATCTTCGAACAGCGAGTCTTCTTTGACATAGCTGACCACCCGAACGTGATTGGTCTCAGTGGTCGCCACCAAGGTCATTCCCACGTCGCCGCTTTGCAGCGTCAACAATTTGATCGCTTCACCATGATCGCTAATGATCAGTGGCTCTTCGCCCAGGGGATAGAGCAGATTTGGCGTAATTACTCGCTTACCGTCAGGATAGGTGGAGTTATATTCCACCTTGAACGCCATGGCCGTACCGTTAGCCAGACCCAACGCAAAAATTCCTGAAGTCGGATCAGCCCGACCTATCGCCGTGATCGGCGCGGCCAACGTCAATTGCTGTTTATGAATTTCTGCGCCATCAGTCGCGTTAAAGAACAACAGTTCACCACTGTTGTTGACGCGCAATACAACTTCGCCTTGTTCTTCCATGGCCAGCATCAATGCCTGACCACTGCCTGGCATGGTGTATTCGTGGACTTGTTCCACCTGCGCCGACTTGAACAACGGCAACACAACCCACGCCAGATAGAAAAATATCAACGTTATGGCGATGATGACCCCAATGCCACCAAATCCAACACCCCAACGGGCGATGTGGTCAACAATGAGACGGCGACGATCCCGCTTTTTGCTCTGGATCGCATCTGATGAATTTTTTGCTGCTGAATTTTGCATAGGCCGCGCAGTTTATTTCAGAAATATTACAGTAATGTTACATCCCATCACTGGCCGCAAACATCCTTATTCCACCCAGCACACCTTTGATTCGACTTTGCAATTCCTGTTGGACCAGTTCAGCATCTGCCGGCAAGGGCCAATGTCGCTGCTGTACCTGGGGTAGCAAATCCGGTGTCAGCTCGAGAGTGCGCTGTCCCAACGAAATAATCAAATCTGCCCAACCAGCTGTTCCCGCGCAACCGCAGCCTGCTCAAAACCCAGGCTCCGGCCATCTGCCCACGCAGCGCCTTCTTGCTGCAGGATTGTCAAAGCCAGTTCCGCAACCTGTGGCTGCTCACTGACAAATAGAATCCGGGGCTTACGTTTATACATGGTGTCAGGTCTAAAAACCGCGCTATTGTACCGCCGCGCATCGCGCACCGCAAAAAAAAGCCCCGGATACCGGGGCTTCATTGCAACTACTTGATATTTTGTAGAATTTTGTTCACTGCTTTGGCTGGCAGCGGGATGTAACCGTCTTTTACCACAATTTCCTGACCCTGCTTGGACAGCATCAGCTTGATAAATTCACGTTCCATTGGGCTCAGCGGTTTGTTCGGTGCCTTGTTCACGTAAACGTAGAGGAAACGTGACAATGGGTAGCTGCCTTTCTCTGCGTTTTCTGGTGTAGCAGCAATGAAGGGCGCGCCTTCTTTCTTGGCCATAGGCACTGCCTTCACACCAGAGGTTCTGTAACCGATGCCGGAGTAACCAATGCCGTTCAAGGAAGTGGACACTGACTGAACCACAGAGGCAGAACCAGGCTGCTCGTTCACGCCATTTTTGAAGTCGCCTTCACACAGCGCTTTGTCTTTGAAATAACCGTAAGTACCGGATACAGAGTTACGACCGTACAACTGAATACGGCGAGTTTCCCAAGAGCCCTTCATGCCCAGATCGCCCCAAGTACCGATTTCGCTGCCGTGACCACACTTGCGCGTTGAAGAGAAAATCGCATCCACTTGTGGGATAGTCAGACCCTTGATGGGGTTGTCCTTGTGGACAAATACCGCCAATGCGTCAATAGCAACAGGAATCTGCATCGGCTTGTAACCGTGGCGCTTTTCAAAGGCTTCGATTTCACCAGCCTTCATTGCGCGGCTCATTGGACCAAAGTTAGACGTACCTTCTGTCAGCGCAGGTGCCGCAGTTGATGAACCCGCAGCCTGGATCTGGATGTTTACATTTGGGTACAGACGCTTGAAGTCCTCTGCCCACAGGGTCATCAGATTCGCCAACGTGTCAGAACCAACGCTGGACAGGTTACCTGATACGCCACTGGCAGTTTTATATTCGGGCAGCGCAGGATCTACGCTGGCGGCAGCGTTACCAACCGCGCCAAAGGCCAAGCTTGCGCTCAGGGCTAACAACACATTTTTCATTTTCATATTCGCTCCTTTAGGAGAAACAACAAACAGATATTGCGCATCTGCGCCGGGGTTCGATGGGGGCACATTTTGCGTCGGTTGTGTGACAGAAATATTACAACCCCTAAATTATTGCTGACGTACCAGCAAATCCAACGGAAATTCGCAGCGGAAAGTGCTGCCGGTGCCGGGCACACTGTCAATTTGCAGATTGCCACCATGGCGGGTAAGTATTTGTTTTACAATGGACAATCCCAGACCGGTACCACCCGTGGCTCGCGACCTGGCTTCATCCACCCGATAGAACCGCTCGGTCAGCAGGGGAATATGTCTGGCCTCAATCCCTATACCTGAATCCTGCACTTCAAAGCAGGGCACGCCCGCCCGCAGGTACCAGCGCAAACTTATTTTGCCTCCCGCCGGGGTGTAACGAACTGCGTTCGACATCAGGTTCTGGAAGGCGCTTTGAATTTCCGAGCTGCTGGCGCGCAACCACAGCCCGTTATCGATATCAGCCTGAAGCTGGTGTTTGTTATCACCACTGAGCATCGTCGCCTCATTCACCAGATTGCGCACCAAACTAGGTACGTCTACCGGCTTTTCCAGCACTGGCAGCGTTTTGGTTTCCAGTTGCGACAACATCAGCAGCTCATCGACAATGCGCGACATACGCTGTGTCTGCTGCTGCATCGCAGCAAACTGCCGACGCCAACGCGCCGTGCCTTCATCATCGCTGTTCACCAGATTTTCAACATAACCACTGATCACCGTCAGCGGCGTGCGCAATTCATGTGATACGTTGGCGACGAACACTTTGCGAGTCTGCTCCAGTCGCATAATGCGGCTCATGTCCCGCGCCACCAGCAGGCGCTGGTCATTGCCATAAGGCACCAATCGGATGGCGAGGTGCATATCGCTGTTCAACGGCGAAATCATATCCAGCGGCTCGTCAAATTCACCTTTTTTGATGTAATTGCTCAGCGCTGGACTGCGCAAAAAATTAGTAATGGGATAACCCACATCCTGTGGGACACGCAGGCCCAGCAACCGCCGCGCAGCCTGATTACACCATTCAATGCTGGCATCGGCTTCAAGAATCACAATGCCATCAGGCAATGCGGTCGCAGCCTTCTGGAACTGGGTCAGCGCGCTGGCTAGTGTGCGTTTTTGTTTGCGGTTACGCTGTTGCAAAAGCAGGATGTGGTTAAACACTTCACCCCAAGCCCCACGCGCCTCCGGCGGCTCAAAACGCGTGCTATCCTCCAACCAGGATTCCAGATCGGACAATTTTTTCAGGTAATAGTACAGATAGGCGACCAGCACCAAAATCAGCGCCAGCAGAAAGTGACCCAGCATCAGCCCCAGCAACAGGGCCGGCAGCGCCACCATCACCAGCCTGCTCAGTTCACGAACAACAGTATTTGACAAATTCGATTAAACGCTGGCAGAAAAACGATACCCGGCGCCTCTCACAGTTTGAATCAGATCATCTCGCTGAACTGCTTCCAGGGCTTTACGCAGACGGCGAATATGCACATCAACCGTACGTTCTTCCACGTAGACATTGCTGCCCCACACGCGATCCAATAACTGGGTACGACTATAAACCCGTTCCGGATGTGTCATAAAAAAGCTGAGCAGCTTGAATTCCGTGGGCCCCAGTTCCAGTGGCTTCCCATCTATCGACACGCGGTAATTGTCTTTATCCAGCACCAGCCCACCGATAGAAACGGTATCATCCCCCATACCGGAGGTTCGACGCAATACTGCCTTGATACGCGCCACCAACTCACGCGTGGAAAATGGCTTGGTAATATAATCATCTGCACCCGCATCAAAGCCGCGTAAACGCTCATCTTCTTCGCCACGTGCAGTCAGCATGATGATGGGAATATCTGCAGTCATTTGTTCACGCTTCAAGCGACGGGCAATTTCCACGCCGCTCAATCCTGGCAACATCCAATCCAGCAGAATGAGGTCGGGGCGCACATTCGCGATAACATTATTCGCCGCCGCACCCTCACCAGCCTCCAACACCGCAAAACCCGCCTGCTCCAATGAGAATGCGATCATTTCACGGATGGATTCTTCATCCTCAACAATCAAAATGGTGTACGCCATAGCTTTTTTATCTCGTTACTCTACGCGGCCATATTACACTGCTGTAATATGACAAAATGATTACGCCGGCTTGTATTGTGCATATTTTGATCATCATAGTCAGGCCGACATAAACCAAGTAAAATGCTCCAGTCCATTGTTTTCAAACTTAACAATATGCAGGAGATTCGCATGGCGTTTCGCTTTCTGTGTGAACAAAACTCACTCGCCGTTGGGGAAAAAAAGGCCTTCAACGTTGATGGTGAGAAGGTATTGCTGATCCACCTGGAAGACGGATTTTACGCCACTGGCGCTAAATGTCCGCACATGTCCATGCCCTTGGAAAAAGGCAAACTGATTGATGGCCAACGTATCCAGTGCAAATTCCACCATGCTGAATTTGACATCAAAACCGGTAAAGCCTGCCAATGGGCCTGCTTCCCCCCCGGCATTCAGTTGCTGAACGTCATCCGTGGGCAAAAAGATCTGCCCACTTACGCACTGAAAATCGATGACGGTCGCATTTACGTCGAGCTTTAATCGTCTATGACCTGGCCCACTGCGGTACTTGTCGTGCCGCAAGGGTCAGGCTTCGCTCCAAGCGGGCATAATCCGGTTCAAAACTCGCCACCTGTCGCCAAAACTTTTCTGAATGATTCATCACCCGGGTGTGACACAACTCGTGCAGGCACAGGTAATCCACCAGCGGCAGCGGCAGAAATAACAGGTTTCTGTTGAGGTTTATATTTTGTTTTGATGAACAACTTCCCCAGCGGGTTTTTTGTGCACGTATCGTCACGCCGCTGTAATTCAATCCCGTGTCATTGGCCATCAAACGCAGACGCTGCGGCAAAAACTGTTTCGCCATCACCGTCAACCAATCACCCAGCGCATGTTTGATCATCGCCTCCTGATCGGCCCGTACCAGCAGCGCGCCATCGACATCCCGCCATAACGCACGCTGACCCGTAGTGACATACTCCACTTGCCAGGTTGCGCTCAGTGCCGGCAAATAAATTTGCTCAGGCCGCGTTTCAAACAACTCAGGATGCTTGGCATGTGCCTGTGCCGCCTTTTGCCGTGCATGCGCAATCCAGTCCTTGTGCTGATGAATAAAACGAGGGATGTGTCGTTGATCAAAATTAGCCGGCACCACCACCAATAATTGGCCATGGCTATCGACCTGCATTCTCAGACGGCGTGCACGCGCACTGATGCGTACTTGGTATTGCTCGCTCATGTTCGGCGGGTTTTATTCAGCATGCGCACAATCGAATCCTCTTGAGCGTGCTGCAGCACTTCATCAAGCGTCATCCAGGCAATGTCATTGGTTTCTTCAGTGCGCAAAATTGGCAGGCTATCGTCAGCCTGCAACAAGAACCGCACATCAAAATGTTCGTGTTGCGGCTCATCACGGCGCGCAGGAATGGTATGGATGTCGACATCAAAAACAGCTTCGCTGACTGGTTGAATGGAATCCAGTCCTGTTTCTTCGCGCGCTTCACGCAGTGCAACCTGCAGGGTATTGGGATCACCATCGGAATGACCACCTGGTTGCAGCCAGCGATTTAATTTGCGGTGATGAATCATCAGCACTTTGCTGCGCTCTGGATTCACAATCCACGCAGATCCGGTAATGTGTCCAACCAACAATTCACGATCAAAACAGTTTGCGTGCTCATGCACAAAACGGGTTAAGCGCTGTTGCATGTCACGTTCTTGCGGGTCATGCGCGATATGATTTTGCAGGCGGGATAATAGCCACTGACGATGCATGCCCCTTTGTCCTCTTCAGAATAAAGAGGCATGCTAGCAGATTCATGATCAACGGGGGAACTAGGTCCAGTCCCCACCCCAACGGCTGGTCAAGGTCGTCCACAAATCATCGTCCTCTTCGGAGAAGACCAGCTCAGGATCCGCAGGGACCACAATCCAGGCTCCATCCTCGATTTGCTTTTGCAACTGACCCGGGGTCCAGCTGGCGTAGCCAATGAAGGTTTTAACCTTGGTATTTTGCGAGTCGTAACTAAACCGCGTCAGCGTGTCCAGACCCGCACCCAGCATAATGGTGTTATCCACTTGCAGCACTTCGCCCTGCTTGTAGGGACTTTCTGCCAGTGAAAACAGATACTGGTTGTGAAGGGGGCCGCCATAGAACACCTGGTCGTTATGGTGACGTTGCGCGGTTTCGTCGGCGAACACTTCGCCCAGGGAAATTCCCGTCGGGCGATTGACCATCAGACCGTAGGTGCCAACATCACCCGCCTGGGTAATGTATATCACGGCTTGTTCGAACGGGCTGTTGCGTAACTGGTCAGTCGCGACGATGAATCGGCCCTTTTCCAGCTTATAGCCTTCGGCAAGAGCGACTTGAGAAATAGCCAGAGCGAAGACACTCAAAACTAAGTAGAATACTGCACGTTTTTGGATAGCGGGCTGCATGGCGAATCTCCTTACTTTGCAGCATCACCGGCATGCTTTCGTACCTTGTTCCGCGGAGCCGTGTCGGTGGCAAAAGCGGCCCGCACTGCTTCCGGTGCAATTATTAAACCGGCCTTAAAAATGAACACAGAATCAGCCAGTTATCCATCGACAATTGCAATCGTCAGCACCGAGCCAAAGGATGCGCCACTGGCCAGCGAATGGTCGCGGCGCCTCAATATTCCTATCGGCCTCCCCACGGACAGTGTTGAGCTTTTGTTCAAGGTCAATTCCCATAAAATCAGCCTGCAAATGCAGGATGAAGAGGGCTCCGGTGAGGTTTTTGTCGACTTTGTCGAAGGAGCGATGGGGCACCGTCGCCGCTTCGGCGGAGGGAAGGGTCAGACGCTCGCCAAAGCCATGGGCTTCAAAAACAACAAGCATCCGCAAATCCTTGATGTTACAGCAGGTTTGGGCCGGGATGCGTTTGTACTGGCGCACTTAGGCGCTAACGTGACCATGATGGAGCGCTCGCCGGTGATTGCCGCACTGCTTGAAGATGGCCTGCGGCGCGCCAACCAGGACCCGGAGCTGGGACAATGGCTGCCTGAGCGTCTGTCGCTGCAACAAGGCGACGCATGCCAGCTGCTATTGCAGCTGGAGCAACGCCCTGAAATTGTCTACATGGACCCGATGTATCCCCACCGCAGCAAAACCGCACTGGTGAAAAAAGAAATGCGTCTGTTGCGCGCCGTCGTAGGCGATGATGACAACGCCGAAGCACTTCTCAAGGCAGCGCTGGCAACCGCCACAAAGCGAGTGGTCGTCAAACGCCCCAAAGGCGCGCCGTGCGTGGATGAAAAACGGCCCTCCTATGTTCTGGAAGGCAAAACCACTCGCTACGATATTTATCTAACCGCCTAGCCACCGATCAAGCCGGTGCCTGCGCCCACCAGCAACAGCGCAAACACCACTGCTGCAGTAAACAGCGCGGTCGACACCATCACGTTGGTCTTGCGAAATCGCATACCCAGCCACGTCATCACCAACATCAACACGATAGAAATAATTAACCAACGGTACATAACAACTCCCTAGAGCTCTTCAATGTAAGTGCGTGCAATCGGGGTTTGTACATATTTTTGTTTGCCATTCGCCTCTACCCAAAAATAGTAATACCCCTTTTCCGGTTCGGACGTTACCTTGCCGCCATGGACTTCCCAGACTTTCAGATGATTACCTTCAGCAAAACTCACCCGGTAATCGCCCTCCAGCCAAGTCACTCCCAAACGGCTTAACTTGTTTTGCTGTTCTTCGCTGCAACCCAGCAGCAACAGCGCGCACACCAACAATACAAAAATCTTCATCGATCGCTCCTGTCATCGACAATCAAAAAACAGTGGACGCAATGACGTTTAAACAATTTCGCGCTCCACTACCGAAACCCGTGCTGTAACAGCCACTGCTGTGAACGTCTGCCTGCATCCATGATCTGCTGCTCACTCAACTGCATCGCCACACGTTCACGATGGCGAACCGCCGTCGCATCGCCCAGCTCCACCGCAATGTTAAACCACATGTAGGCCGCCTCATCATCGCGTGGCACGCCCTGGCCCATGGCGTAACGAATCCCCAAATTATTGGCGGCCTCAGCGTGTCCACGTTCTGCTGCCTGCGTATACAACTGCACCGCCGCTGCATAGTCTTGCCGCACACCGTCGCCATCCGCGCACATTTGCGCCAGATTAAACAATGCGTCCGGCTGCCCCTGCTGCGCTGCCTGCTGATACCAGTGCGCCGCCTCCGCCGGATTGCGCGCTGTGCCGCGTGCCTGCAACAGCATCAACGCCAGATTAAATTGTGCTGGCGCATAGCCTTGCTCCGCCGCGCGCCGATACCACAACACTGCTTCCCATGGATTGGGCTCCACATGGTCGCCATTGTCAAATATAACGCCCAGATTAAACTGTGAACGCACATCACCGGCTTCAGCGGCCTGGGTCCAATATTGGATGGCGGCACGAATGTATCCCGCCTCGTAGGCAATCAAACCTTCTTCAAATGTACTCATATCTTGTCACGAATTGCTGGAAATCGTTGCATCATCCCGTCCAGGCCCTGCATGCCCCCTGTGTGCAAGGCAACAACGCGGCAGCCTGACGGAAAATAGTTTTTGCTCACCAGATCAACCAACCCATACATCAGTTTGGCCGTGTAAATCGGCTCCAACGCTACACCTGTCTGATAGCGAAAATCACGCATAAACGTTAACAGCGTATCATTGAATTTGGCATAACCACCAAAATGATAATCATGATTGATCTGCCAGCGCTCCGCCATTCCCGGCGCCAATTGCTCAACCTGTTGTTGCAAATATTCTGCTCCCTTGAGCACGCAAACCCCCAGCGCACGCTGATCAGGCTGCAATTCCGTCAACAATCCCGCCAGGGTTCCACCACTGCCTATCGGCGTCGCAATCACATCAAATCCATCGACCATTTGCTGTCGTAACTCCGGGATTATTTCCGCCACGCCACGCAACGCCAACGCATTACTGCCGCCCTCTGGAATCCATTCGCATGGCGCGAACTGACGCTGCAATCGCTGCACGTACTCGGCACCATTTCGCTGGCGATATTCCTCGCGACTGACAAAATGCAAATGCACGCCGCAATCATCCACAAACTGCAAAGTCGACCCCAGATTAGTGGGCCGCTCGCCACGCACAATCGCCACGCCTTCAATCCCAGCCGCACGACATGCTGCTGCAAATGCGTGCAAGTGATTGGAATAACCGCCGCCAAATGTCATCAAACGGCTGACACCTTCTTGCCTGGCTTGAAGCAAATTGTATTTGAGCTTGCGCCACTTGTTTCCAGAAACCTGCGGATGAATCAAGTCATCGCGTTTAATAAAAAGCTCGATACGCTGTTGCAATACGGGCAGCTCAACACGCTGCAGGGGCGAGAGTGAATACTGTGGTGTCAGTCCTGGAATCATTCCGTCGCTTGAAAACGCAAGGAGGCTGAGTTCACGCAATAACGCAAACCCGTAGGTTCGGGACCATCGTCAAACACGTGACCAAGATGCGCATCGCAGGCAGCGCAGGTAATTTCGGTACGCACCATGCCATGACTGGTATCGGTGTGTTGATTTACCGCCGCCGATTGCACCACATCATAAAAACTTGGCCAGCCACTGCCAGAATCATATTTCGTCTCCGACGAAAACAACTCCGCATCACAACAAACACAATGATACGTACCACGATCCTTGCAAAAATACAGCTCACCGGAAAACGGCCGCTCCGTGCCTTTTTGTCGACAAACAAAATATTGCTGTGGCGATAACTCCTCACGCCATTGTTGTTCGGTTTTGTTAATTTTATCCGTCATTGCTTGCGCCAGTCCGCCAACACCACTTCTGCCTTGCTCACTTGCAGTGCGCCGCCATTTTCAACATTCAACAAGCGAACAACACCATCCTGTACCACCATTGCAAATCGCACGCAGCGCATGCCAAAACCCTGCTTGGTCAGATCCAGTTGCAAACCCGTTGCGTGCGCAAATTCAGCACTGCCATCGGCCAGCATCAAAATTTCGTTGGTGATGTTTTGACTTTTTGCCCATGCCAACATCACGTAGGCATCATTGACTGAAATACAGGCAACTTGTTCAATGCCGGCTTTTTTAAAATCGAACAGCACGCCAAGGTATCCGGGCAAATGCTTTTCCGAACAGGTCGGCGTAAATGCTCCCGGCACACCAAACAACACACTGCATTTGCCGGCCAAAAGCTCGTTTATATCTTTGCTGAGCATTTTCCCATCCTGCATGACCTGCACGGCAACGGATGGCAAGCTATCACCCACTTTAATCATCGTTATGCTCTACTTGATTCCTACAATATATGCCAACCAGGATTCTTGTTGCTCTATCGCCGTCACTGGCTGATATTCACCTGTACCTACCAGATAATCGCTGTCAGGATCATTTTCATTTTCAGCAAATTCTTCCCAATACACTTTCATGTCGCTGAATCCCGCTTCGAGCAACAGTTCGCGAATTTCAGGAATGGTCCACAAGCGCCAATCATAGGTGAACGCCTGCTCCATCCGCGAGCCATCACTAAATTCGAAATGGATATGACACTGCAAATGGTGATCAATCGGGTTAAAGCTGCTTTGATCCCAAATGTAGACAAAATCTTCATCTTCGACATCGCGCACGTCTTCGACAACATCCATGGTTGCCGTGCCGCCCAGCAAATCCAGAAACAGCAGACCTTGCTCGCTCAAACCAGCGTAGACATTTTTAAAATAGGTCAACAGTTCCTGCCGGGTCTTGAAGCAGCAGAAACTGAAATTCATCGCGCAAATTACGTCCTGCGGACCAGGCTTTACCGTCAGTACATTTTCATTGCACAGACTAATGCGACGGCTCACGTCATTGCCGGCCGGCAACACGTTATTTTTCAATCCCCAGTCCAGCGTATCCTGGCACAAATCAACACCGATCGCCGTGCGACGCGGATCGCTTTTACACCACTCCACACACAGCAGCGCCGTACCGCAAAAATCTTCGCGCATAGTCAACGGATCAGCGGCGCGCAACTCGCGAAAACGGTCAACGAAAAACGCCACTTCAACATCGGCGGACTGCACCGACTTTTGATACAACACATGTCGATCGGCCTGTTCCGCCTGGGTTTTTTTCCGCTTCCGCACTTTGTCTGCCACGACGCTCATTCGCTTACTCCCACTACCACAACCGAGTTGCCAGCTAGTGTAGCAGGAATCCATCAGCCTTGGATGCCGAGGACAGGGCAGGGTGAGGCACGTATAATGGCCCTGGTTTTTTCACGGATACGACCACCATGCTCTATTGCCAAGCCCTCCAGCGCCAGGACCTGCAAGCCGTTCTGGGCCGTTATGCCATCGACGTCATCGCCGTTGCCGATGGCGAGCCCATCCCCGGCAGTTTTTGGGGCGACAGCGAAGCAGGCATTATCGCCAACCGCCTGTACGTGCGCGGTGACACGCCGGTGCATTCTGCTCTGCACGAAGCCTGTCATTACATCTGCCTGGACCACCAGCGACGCAAAGGACTGCACACCGATGCTGGCGGTGGTTATGACGAGGAAAATGGCGTGTGCTATCTGCAACTGTTACTCAGCGACCAGATGCAGAACTACAGCATGGCAGAGCAGTTTTTGGACATGGACGAGTGGGGCTATTCATTCCGTTTGGGCTCGGCCCGCGCCTGGTTTGAACAGGATGCCGAGGACGCGTTCGACTGGCTGCGTCGTTATGGCATCGTCGATCAGCATCGCCAGCCCAGTTGGCGCTACCGCGATGACCTGAGAGATACTGCATGTTTGAAGTAGGCTTGACCCGCTTGTTCAACAGCACGCTGTTACCGCCAGGCTCCATCGTGGTGGTGCTTGCACTTAGTGCCGGGCTGTTTTATCGCCGCCCCAAACTGGCTCGCGGCCTGTTGCTGTTCGGCACCTGCAGTTTGTTGCTGTTGAGCCTGCCGGTAGTATCGCATCTGCTGATGCGCCCGTTACAACCTTATCCCGTGCTGGATAAGGCGATGATCGATCAGTTTCAACCCCAGGCGATTGTCATTTTGGCTGGTGGAAGACAGGACTACGCCCCCGAATTCGGTGGCAGCTCGGTCAACCCCTACACCCTGCACCGGTTGCTGTACGGCGTAGCATTACATCGTCAAACCGGACTGCCTATTTTGGTGACCGGCGGCAATGAAAAACCCAACCTGCCGGCAGAAGCCCGTCTCATGGAAAAAGCGCTGGTAGGGCAGTTCGGTGTCACTCCCCAATGGGTGGAGGATAAGTCACGCACCACCGGTGAAAATGCCATTTTCAGTCAAGCCCTGCTGGAACCCGACCACATTCAGCGAGTGATGCTGGTCAGCCACGCTTGGCATTTGCCCAGAGCCGTTGGCGTTTTTGAACAGCAACAATTGCAGGTTTTACCCGCACCGATGGCGTTTGAAATGGACAGCAATCCGCTGAAGCTGACTGATTTTTTACCCAAGGCCGCCTCGCTGGTAATCAGTTACCACGCCTTGCACGAATTTATTGGGCTGGCTTGGTACCGGCTGCGATATTAGCCCGTTCCAGGGTTTTGTAGACGGCGGCGGGATTAAACGGTTTGACCACAAAGCCTACTGCACCCAGTTCCAGTGCCGTTTTTACCGCCTCTTTGGTGGCTGAACCGCTGATCATGATCACCTTCACCTTGATCTGCTCGTCCACCAACTGCTTCAACACTTCCAGACCATTCATGCCGGGCATGTTGATGTCCAGAAAAAGATAATCGGCCTTCTGGTAACGTACTGCTTCCAGCACTTTTTGGCCATTGGCCACTTCTGACAATATTTCGATTTTCTTTTCCCGCAGAATCATTCGCAGCGCTTCGCGAATAAACGAGTCGTCATCAGCAACAATCACTTTTTTGCCGAGAAACGGATCCAGTCTACCCAGTTGCAGGGCATCTTCCTTCAAAACCGCAAACCCTTTTGCCATGCTTGTTCTCGCTCAGTGTGTTAAACCGCCTCGAACCCGTATCGGCAACCGGTATGTGATTTGAACCGCAGTAAATACGGGTTAATTTCCCGACAACGCAAATCCGGTTCCAAACACTGTCAGCAATATCCCCAGCGCCAGAATCATCCAGTCGCCTTCCTCGGAGGGCTCCAGGGTGCTTACGTCCGGCTTCCCCGGCTGGTAATACACCGTTACCGCTGCTCCCAGCGGGTATTTTTTGAGATAGGCCTGGCAAAACTCCGGGGTAGGCTGGGTACCGTCGGGGAATTCCATCAATTGCTGATGCGTCGTACCTTCTATCTCGTAGCTGTATTCAATCCGGGGAAACAAATCGATGACGCCTTGCTCACGACTGGATACCACAATTTCGCCGCTAACCGTTGGCCAGGTCTTGCGCTGACGCGCCTGACTCATCACCCGCCATCCCCACACAGTCAGAACAACGCCAGTCAAACTGAACATCACTAGAATGATCACGTAGTAATTCAAAATACTTCTCCCGCATTGAATTCGGTCGCAGTATAACCAGCTCTGCGCCCACAAAAAAGGGCGCTAACGCGCCCTGAAATCGATCATCCATCCGATCATCACTTCGGTTTGGCAGCCATCATATCCTCATAACCACCGCCATTCACCACATTGGTAAAGCCGTTGGATTCCAAAATATCCTTGGCCTTGCCAGCGCGCACGCCCGCTGCGCAATAAACCACGATGGGCGCATTCTTGTCGTTACCAAATTCCGCCAGACGGCTGCCCACTTCACTGACCGGAATCAGCTTCGCATCAGGCAGGTGGCCAGCGTTGTATTCGCCTGGGGAGCGCACGTCTACCAACAGCGCGCCATCATCGATCATTTGCCAGGCTTTGGCCCGGTTGTCCGAACATCCGCTCAACGTCAATAAGCCTACCAGTACCAACGCCCACGGCAACACACCACGAAACAGCGACATAACCACCTCCAGATTAGATATTGCTAATATACTAACTTTGCTTATCGGCCACAATCAACCACTTTTTATACCAGGGTTGCTAACAAAATTCGTCGGGCAACCGTTGAAAATACAAAGTTTCTCCATACAGTCGCTGCATGGCCTGCGGCGAATACAGCTCTGCACCCGACTGGAAATAGCGGACATCCCCCTCGATGCCCCCGGCTGCCAGACCATCCACCTGCTGCAACACCCGCTGCAACTGGCGCGCAACTGCGCCGTTGGGATCAATAATCTGCACCTGAGGCCCCGCCACCGCCGCGATGTTGCGGCGCAAAAATGGGTAATGGGTACACCCCAGCACCAGGGTATCTGCCCCCGCCGCCAGCACCGGCTCAAGATGGCGGCGCACCAACGCCTCGGCAGCAGCGCTGTCCAGATCACCGCTTTCCACCAACTGCACCCAGCCGGGGCAGGGTTGGAGGATGAACTTCAGCGTCGGTGCCTGCTGCGCCACCAGGCGAGAAAACTTTTCGCCCACCAGCGTGCGTTCCGTGGCCAGCACGCCGATCACCCCGGATTTACTCAGCTGGCCCGCCGGCTTAATCGCCGGCTCCATACCGACGATGGGCACCGTGTAACGCGAACGCAATTCATGCACTGCCGCGCTGGTGGCAGTATTGCACGCAACCACCATGGCCTTCACCCCGGCGGCGTGGAAATATTCCCCTACCGTATCCACCCGGTTCAAAATGTATTGCTCGCTTTTTTCGCCATAGGGCGCATGGGCGTTGTCCGCCACATAAATTAACGATTCCTGCGGCAACAACTGGCGTATCGCCGCCAGCACCGACAGGCCTCCCAGGCCGGAATCAAACACACCAATGGGATTTTGTGCAGACATATCACTCGTCGTTCAACAAGATGGAGGTTCTATTCTACCCAACTTCCAGCACAAACGCCGTGCTCGGCTGCACCTTGCTTGCCACTGTCGGTCAGCCTCTCTATGCTGAACGAACCCCGTGGCAGTTAGTCAAACTGTCCTGATAGCACTTCTGAAAGGATAAACCTTTGCGCCGAAGACGCTTTTTAGCCCAAGCTGCCACCCTGATCGCCCTGGCCGCGTGCAGCAAAACCCTGCTGGCCCAGCAGATCGAAAAAATTGTCCGCAGTGACCGGGACTGGAAACAGCGGCTCACGCCCGACCAATACCGCATCCTGCGCGAGCACGACACCGAACGCGCCCACAGCAGTCCGCTCAATCACGAAAAACGCAATGGCAACTACGTTTGTGCCGGCTGCGATCTGCCGCTGTTTACCGCCGCCATGAAATACGACAGCGGCACCGGCTGGCCCAGCTTTTTCACCCATCTGCCGAATACGCTGGAAACTCAATGGGACTTCAAGCTGATTTACCCGCGTACGGAATACCATTGCGCCCGCTGCGGAGGTCATCAAGGTCACGTGTTTAATGACGGCCCACAACCCACCGGCCAGCGCTGGTGCAATAACGGCCTGGCGTTAAAATTCGTCGCCGCAGGAGAGGGTAAAAATGGTTAAACGCATTCTGTTCTTCTGCCTGTTGTTGCTGACGGCTACAGCTCATGCACAGGAAAATCTACAAACCGCCATTTTCGCCGGCGGCTGTTTCTGGTGCGTGGAGTCTGACTTCGACAGGATCAAAGGGGTCAAAGAAACGCTCTCCGGCTACACCGGCGGCCAGGTGAAAAATCCCAGCTATGAACAGGTTTCCGCCGGCGGTACCGGCCACGTGGAAGCGGTGAAAGTCATTTACGACGCCAACCAGATCAGCTACGCCCAGCTACTGGAAAAGTTCTGGCGCAGCATCGACCCAACCACGCCCAATCAGCAGTTCTGCGATCATGGGGCGCAATATCGCAGCGAGATTTTCTACCTCAACGATGAGCAAAAACAGGCCGCGACCAGATCAAAACACGCCCTGCAGCAAAACAAACCCTTCGCCGCCGCCATCGTCACTGCCATCACCCCGGCCAGCGAATTTTACCCCGCCGAGGGCTATCACCAGAATTACTACCAAAAGAACCCCCTTCGCTATAAGTATTATCGATATCGCTGCGGTCGCGATCAGCGCCTGCAACAGCTATGGGGCGACAATAGATAACGTCTATGGCCAAACGCTGGCCTCGCCCCACCTTGGCGGGCATAATGGCCTCAGCTTTTTAACCATTGATTGACAGGATATTTCCATGAATGAAGACAACTCGCACGACCTAACCCTTACCACCCCACCGGCGTGGGAGAGTTTTGGCCAATGGGTGATTTACGGCATCGTGCTGTTTATGACGATTGTTGTGATTATTTTCATATTCAAAATGATTTTCCCTGGCAAAAGCGACGATAAAGACGAAAAGTAAGTCATCACCCCCCGTTTGGGGAACCCGGAGTGTTATCCACGGTCTATAATTGCGTCATCTCGTGGCTGATTCAGTTAGGAGGCTTGCGTGATTCTGTACTTCTCTGAACGACTGATTTTCTTTCCCACCCCGCCCGAATTCAGTGCTTTTGCCGATTGGCTGTTTTACGGTTTTTGTATTGCGGGCATTGGCTTCGCGGTGTTTTACGCTTTCACCGTCTACTACGACCAACAATCCGGGGACGACGACATACCCTCGCTTGACCAGTTTGTCGACGGCAAAAAACCGCGCCCGCCGTGGCGCAAAACGCTGGCGGCGTCCTACCGCAAACACTACCGCCGCTTCTCCAGCCGATACATCAAACGCAGAATTGGCCGGATCAAGCCGCATATTGGGATGTGATTGGTGGGGGCGTTTGTTCTGCTCGAACTCCAGCACGGAGGGGCGTAATTTTTTAGAACGCAGCGGGAATGGATTGTCTCGCGAACCAACAAGGAATGTTTATGCCTCAATATATTCGCTTTCCACGAAATGGCGGATGCTACTTCTTCACCGTCAACACACACCTGAAACAACCGCTGTTATGCCATGATGAAGTCCGGCAGGCATTGCGGCAGTCCATCAATCTCGTTCGTGAGAAGTATCCATTTGAAATTTACGCCTGGGTACTCTTACCCGATCACCTGCACTGCATCTGGCAGCTACCTCCCAACGACAGCGATTTTTCAAAACGTTGGTCGTGGATAAAGCGGCTTGTGACGCAGGAAGTTCCCTATATCGCCTATAACCAGAGCTTAGTCACCCAATCAAAACACAAGCGCCGCGAATCCACTTTATGGCAACGTCGGTTTTGGGAACATGATATTCGTGACCAGAATGATTTTAACCGACACATGGATTACATCCATTGGAATCCCGTCAAACATGGCTTGGTGGACAGGGTTGTCGACTGGCCTTATTCGACTTTTCATCGGTATGTGAGGGATGGGGTTTATTCGGTGGATTGGTGTGGGGGTGAAAAAGAACTCGAATTGTAGGACGTGGATAAAATTGGTTTGGTGATATTTTGTTGGCCTGTGCTGTGGTGCGCGTGGTGTACAGACCGGGGACATAGGTAACACCCTGTTCGGAGACATGGCTGCAGACACAAAAAAACCCGCTTTCGCGGGCTTTTCTGATTCAGCGTCAGGCTTAGACTTCGCTGTAGATTTGTGAGCCTTTTTTCACAAACTCCACCGCTTTGACTTCCATGCCTTTCTGTAACGCCTCCTCTTCGCTGATGCCCTGTTTGGCCGCGTAGTCGCGGACATCCTGGGTGATCTTCATGGAGCAGAAGTTGGGGCCGCACATGGAGCAGAAGTGGGCGACCTTGTGGGCCTGCTTGGGCAGGGTTTCGTCGTGGTAGGCGCGGGCGCGATCGGGGTCGAGGCCGATGTTGAACTGGTCTTCCCAGCGGAATTCGAAACGCGCCTTGGACATGGCGTTGTCGCGAATTTGCGCACCGGGGTGACCTTTGGCTAGGTCGGCGGCGTGGGCGGCAATTTTGTAGGTGATGATGCCTTCCTTCACGTCGTCACGATTGGGCAGACCCAGATGCTCTTTGGGTGTCACGTAGCAGAGCATGGCGCAGCCGTACCAGCCAATCATCGCGGCACCGATACCGGAGGTGATGTGGTCATAGCCGGGAGCGATGTCGGTGGTCAGTGGGCCCAAGGTGTAGAAGGGCGCTTCGTCGCAGCACTCCAGCTGTTTTTCCATGTTCTCTTTGATCATGTGCATGGGCACGTGGCCGGGGCCTTCGATCATTACCTGCACGTCGTGTTTCCAGGCGATCTTGGTCAGTTCGCCCAGGGCTTCCAGTTCACCGAACTGGGCTTCGTCGTTGGCGTCAGCAATGGAGCCAGGACGCAGACCGTCACCCAGCGAGAATGACACGTCGTAGGCCTTCATGATTTCGCAGATTTCCTCGAAGTGGGTGTAGAGGAAATTTTCTTTGTGATGCGCCAGGCACCATTTCGCCATGATGGAACCACCACGGGAAACGATACCGGTGGTGCGCTTAGCGGTCAGCGGTACGTGACGCAGCAGTACACCGGCGTGAATGGTGAAGTAGTCGACGCCTTGCTCGGCCTGTTCGATCAGGGTGTCGCGGAACAGTTCCCAGGTCAGGTCCTCGGCCTTGCCGTTGACCTTTTCCAGCGCCTGATAGATGGGCACGGTGCCGATGGGCACGGGCGAGTTGCGGATGATCCATTCACGGGTTTCGTGGATGTTCTTGCCGGTGGATAAATCCATGATGGTGTCGGAACCCCAACGGATACCCCAGGTCATTTTGTCCACTTCTTCCTCGATGGAGGAAGTTACCGCCGAGTTACCCAGGTTGCCGTTGATCTTCACCAGGAAGTTACGGCCGATGATCATCGGCTCCAGCTCGGTGTGGTTGATGTTGGCCGGGATGATGGCGCGACCACGGGCGATTTCGTCGCGGACGAATTCGGCGGTGATTTCCTTGGGAATACTGGCACCGAAGGACATGCCTTTATGCTGGTTCTTGGCGGCTTCACGGTATTCCTGCAGGCGCAGGTTTTCGCGGATGGCGACGTATTCCATCTCGGGGGTGATGATGCCTTTTTTCGCATAGTGCATCTGCGATACGTTCATGCCGGACTTGGCACGGCGGGGCTTACGCAGGTGCTCTTCAAAACGCAGGCTATCTAATGAAGTATCGGCGGCACGGGCGCGACCATATTCAGAGGTTTGGTCTTGCAGGATTTCGGTGTCACCGCGTTCTTCGATCCAGGCGGTACGCACATCGGCCAGACCTTTGCGGATGTCGATCTGCACGTTCGGGTCGGTGTAGGGACCGGAGGTGTCGTACACAGTCAGCGGTGCGTTTTTCTCGGCGCCTGCGTCGGTGATGGTGTCAGACAGGGTAATTTCGCGCATGGGGACGCGGATGTCAGGACGGCTTCCTTGCACGTAGATTTTTTTGGAATTGGGAAACGGCTGGATGGAGGCGGCGTTAACCTTGGCCGTCTTGCTCAGAAAATCTTTGGGTTGTGCGCTCATTGCTTGTCCTCTGGAAAAACACAACGGGAGCGCAACAACTGCTGCCTCCCTACGCCGGTACTGACCGGATCAGGTTCAAAGGGTAAAGTCTCAGCCGGGAAAATCATCTGCCCGGCACCCCTGTAGCAACGCAAAAGTACCACAAAATGCCCCATCAGGGTACTTTGCTTTTAGCCTGCGATGGTTATAATGGTGGGCTTTTTCCGATTTCACGCGTTTATTACGAGACAATTTCATGACAAATCTGAATTTAGACCAAGCTCGTTTCAACATGGTCGAACAACAGATTCGCACTTGGACCGTACTGGCCCCTGCGACCCTGGACATGCTAATGGACACGCCGCGTGAGCCGTTTGTCCCCGCCGCCTATCACCAGCTGGCCTACGCCGACATCGAAATTCCTTTGGCACACGGCCAAGCCATGCTGTTCCCAAAAATCGAAGGCCACATCCACCAGGCCCTCGCCCCCAAGGCCGACGACGTGGTGCTGGAAGTGGGCACCGGCAGTGGTTTTCTGACCGCTCTGCTGGCCAAAAGCGCCAAACACGTCTACAGCGTGGAATACTATCAGGACCTGCTGAATCAAGCGGCCGCCAACCTGAAATCACAGAACATCAGCAACGTCACCCTGGAGCAGGGCGATGCGGCGCAGGGCTGGAACAAGCACGGCCCATACAACGCGATCGTGCTCAGCGGTGCCATGCCTGCCGTACCCGAGGTTTACAAGAATGCACTGGCCATTGGCGGACGTCTGTTCGTGGTCGTGGGCAACCCCAACGGTGGCGCGCAGTCGGCCATGCTGATCACCCGCACCTGGGGCACGCACTGGGACGAGAAAGTCCTGTTCGAAACCCAGCTGCCACACCTGATCAATGCCGGTAAAAAACCCGAGTTCCAGTTCTAATCATTGCCAATCCACCTCCCACAAGCCTGATTGTGGGAGGTATTTTCCTCTTCCAGGATAAAGAATGCGGTCATTTACTCCGAAACAGCTAGTGGAATACTTGGCTAAGGCGGAGCCGCCCCCGCTGCTGCTGGACGTACGCGAACCCTGGGAGTTCGACATCTGTCACCTCGACAATGCCGTGCTAATACCCATGGGCAGCATACCCAATCAGCTACAACATATTGATCCGGCGCAAGAAATTGTGCTTATATGCCACCATGGCGTCCGCAGTCGACGGGTTGGGTTTTACCTGCAACAACACGGCTTTCTGCGGCTGATCAATCTGGAAGGGGGAGTGGACGCATGGGCCAGGGATGTTGATTTCAACATGGCGACTTATTAGGAGTGGCATGAAACTACGCCTCGTGCTGTTGGCGATTACAATAGGCTGTTGCAAACCAGCCTTCAGCGCCAATTTGCTCGACGTTTTTGATCAGGCACTGCAAAACGACCCGGTGATTGCCGCCGCCAAGGCGAAACTGGACATCGTCAAACAAAACTATCCCCAGGCCGTGTCGCAGTGGTTGCCCAAAATTAACGTCCAAGGCCGTTATGGCAAAGTAACACAGCAGTTACAGGGCGGCGCGCTGGTTCAACCCGACGAACTGGGCCCCTATCAGTACGACGATATCTGGTACGAGCTCAACCTGACCCAGCCGCTATTCAACATCCCGGCGTTTCATGACATCCGCGTGGCCGATGCCGAGGCGCTGGCCGCCACTGCCGAATACCGCTACGAACAACAACAACTGATTTTCCGGGTGACCGACGCCTACCTGAGCACCCTGGCCCAATCCGATCGCCTCAAACTGGCCAGCGAAAAGCGCAGCGTGTACGAAGATATCCTGCAAAAAGCACAGGCCTTAGTGCGCTCCGGCAAGGCACCGTCCAGTGACGTGCAAACCGTAGAAGCCGCTAAAGACCTGGCTGTGGTCGCGGAAGTGCAAGCAGAAAACCAATTGATTTATCGCCGGGAAGTATTGCGCCAACTGGCCGGCAAAGAAGTCACCGACATGCGCCGCTTGATTGCCAACACGCCGCTCAGTCCGCCCACCCCAACCAACATGGAAGCCTGGACCAACACCGCGCTGCAGCAAAACCTGAAGCTGGTATCGCTGAAAATGCGTGTCGATGCCGCGCAACGCCAAGTCAGTCGTTATCGATCCGAGCACTTACCGCAGATTGATCTGCGCGCATCCTACGGCCGCTATACCGATGGCAGTTTCTTTGGCACCCAATCACTGGATCAGCGCGTTGCGGTCGATTTCAAAATGCCACTGTTCGCCGGCGGTACCACTTCGTCGCGGGTAAAGCAGGGCAATAGCAATGTGGAACTGGCCAAGGCGGAATATCAAAAAGCCGAAAACGAAGTACTCATCGCCACCCGTGACGCCTATCTCAGCGTGCTGTCCGGGATGAGTAATGTGCGCGCCATGAACCACGCACTCAACTCCAGCCAGAATGCGCTCAACGCCACCATTCGCGATTACGACCGGGGGCAGCGCCCCATTGCCGAACTGACCGATGCCATCGAAAGTTTCTTTGACACCCGTGGCCGCTACGAACAAATCCGCTACGACTTCATCATCAACACCATGCGGCTACGCACGCTGGTGGGTCAGGCCACCGTCGACGATCTGGTGATGGTCAACAACTGGCTGGATTCTTCCACCTTGAACTAAGGCGTCAGCTGGGCGATTCGCGCCAAGGTCTGATTCACCCCGCCGCGATTTTCCACCATCACCTGACGTGCGCGTTCCCCCATCTGGCTCACCAGGTGCGGATTCGCCAATTGCTGCTCAAACAATTGCGCCAGTTCAATCAATCCCGTTGCCCGTCGCACCGCGTCCTGCTGCTCTAAGCGGACATACACTTCGGCAAAGTTAAAAGTATGCTCGCCCACCAGCACGGCTTTGCCCACCGCAGCGGCTTCCAACGGATTATGTCCTCCCAGCGGCGCCAGACTGCCACCGATGAAAATCACATCCGCCGCCGCATAAAATCCCGGCAATTCTCCCAGCGTATCGCCAAGAAAAACATCCTGCTGACAAGGCACGGGGCTAGCCTCGCTGCGCCGACACAGACTCAGGCCCGCGTCCAACACCAGAGCCGCCACCGATTCAAACCGCTGCGGATGGCGTGGCACCAGCACCAGCAACAATTGCGGAAAACGCTGCCGCAGCCGAGGGTACAACTCCAGCAACGCAGCCTCTTCGCCGTCCCGGGTGCTGGCCGCCAGCAACACCTGCCTGCCGCGCCACTGCTGACGCAAATCCTTGGCAACCTCATCGGTGTTGGCTGGCAGCTGCAAGTCATACTTGAGATTGCCCAGCACCGCCAACCGCGATGCCGGTACGCCCAGTAACTGGTAGCTCGTCGCATCGGCGTTGCTTTGCACCGCAACCACATCCAGCTTGGCCAGCAAGGGCGCAAACAGCGCTGAAAACTGCTGATAGCGGCGCGCCGTGGCCGGTGAAATCCGTCCATTGGCAATCATGGTTTTGATGCCGCGTCGTTGCAGGCTGGCCAGCATGTTTGGCCACAGCTCGGTTTCAAGAAAAATCGCGCATCTGGGCTGAAATTTACGCAAAAACTGGCCAATCATCGGCCCCAGATCAATGGGCAAATAGGCATGTTGCACCCGAGCGCCGAAGCTGCTGGCAACAAAATCAGCGCCAGTACGGGTAAAGGTGGTCACCACAATGGATCGCTGCGGAAAACGCTGCAGCATGGCCTCGATCAGTGGCCGTGCGGCCAGCACTTCGCCCACCGAGGCGGCATGTACCCAGTAAAACGCGGGTTCGGCTGACGAATAAAACCCCAGCCGCTGCGCCAGGGTCGGCCGCTGATCACGGCGCAACCACAACCAGATCAGCAGCCCGGGCAACAGCAGCCAGAGTAAAAGTGAATAGAGTTGGCGCAAGAGATTAGACGTAGGGGTTGTCGGCTTCGAAGGCTTCGCACAAATGATGCAGCAGGAAGATATGCGCTTCCTGAATGCGCGAAGTCCGCTGACCGGGAACCACCAGTGCCACATCCACCACCTTGCCCAGTTCGCCGCCGTCACGCCCCAACAGGCCGATGGTGGTAATACCCTGTGCTTGGGCTTGGCGGCAGGTTTCCATCAGGTTGGATGAATTGCCCGAGGTGGAAATCAGAATCACCACATCGCCTTTACGCCCCAAGGATTCCAGCTGCCGGGAAAAAATGCGGTCAAAACCAAAGTCATTGCCAATCGCCGTCAGGGCGGACGTGTCCGTGGTCAACGCCACTGCCGGATAGCCGCGACGGGTTTTTTCAAAGCGGCCTGTCAGCTCGGCAGCAAAGTGCTGGGCGTCCGAGGCCGAACCACCGTTGCCGCAGGCGTAAACCGTTCCGCCGTTGGCAAAACTTTCACGCATGGCATTAATGGCTTTGTTTACCGGTACTTGCAGTTCCAGCAGGCCTGCCATCACCGCTTGGTGCTGCTGCAGGGCCTTTTCTAAATCAGGTAGCATTTAGCTATCTCGCTCAAACAGTTACAATACGTGACATAGTGTATCACAGGCCTGATTATCGCGTGTCTCACAAGCTGTTCGCCAAACCCTTTACTCACCCCCGCTACTGGCCCGATTGGCTGGGCATTGGCGCGCTGCGCCTCGTCACCACGTTGCCGCATCCCGCGCGATTGGCCGTGGGGCGCATGATTGGTCGACTCGCCTATGCGGCTGCGGGTTCTCGCCGCCATGTCACCTCGGTCAATATTCGCCACTGCTTTCCTGAGCTGGACAGCTCCGCGCAACAAGCCATCGTTAAAAAACATTTCCAGTCACTGGGCATGGCGCTGGTGGAAACCGGTATCGCCTGGTGGGAAGACAAGTCCGCCCTGCAAAAACTGGTCGATGTGGAAGGCATGGAACACATCCGCCAGTGGACGGACCAAAGCCGGGGGGTAATTCTGCTCAGCGCGCATTTCACCTCGCTGGAACTGGGCAATCGCATCATGAACGACCAACTGGCAGAAGGACTGGACGCCATGTACCAGGCGCACAAACATGCCTTCAAAGAACATGTCATCAGCCATTACCGCAACATCCACATGGCCAACATGATCACCGAAACCGACATTCGCCAACTGGTGCGCTCGCTCAAACAGGGCAGGGTGGTGTGGTACGCCTCGGACCAGGGCTACAACGACAAGCACTACATCATGGCGCCGTTTTTTGGCATCGATGCCACCTGCAACACCGCACTGTCACGGCTGGCCAAGGTCAGTGGTGCCGCCATTGTGCCGTTTTTTGTCCAGCGCCAGGACAGTGGTCGCTATCTGCTGCGGTTGCAACCGGCAGTCGGCATTCCTTCCGGCGACGAAAAACAGGACGTGGCGATTTATCATCAATTGATCGAAGAACACACCCGCCGCGCTCCGGAACAGTATTTGTGGTCACATCGCCGCTTCAAAAAGCGTCCGCCACCGTATCCGGATTTGTACGCCAAATAAAAAAGGCGGGGAATTCCCGCCTTTTTTACGCCCATGAAACCCGGCGTTATCTGGATTCTTGCTTCACCAGATATTCGATCACTTGCAGCATTTGCGCATTGCCGCCTGCGGTACGGCCATTGACCATGTACTTGCCGTTAACAATAACTGCGGGCACACCATCAAGGTTGTAGCGTTCAGCCAGCGTCTTGGCGCGGCGAATTCGGGTTTCTACCGCGAACGAGCGGAAAGTCTTGGTGAATGATTCCTTGTCTACGCCTTGCTCAACGAACAGTTTGGTAATCTGCTCATCCGTTTCCAGCGTACGTTGTTCCAAGTGCAGCGCATTGAACATGGGCTTGTGTACTTTCTCAAGCACACCCAAAATTTCTGCCGCGTAATAGGCGCGAGCATGCAGTTCCCACGTAGCGCGGAACATTGCCGGGGTGCGCACAAACTGGGCATTGGCAGGAAGCTGTTTTACCAAGCGCTCAACGAATGGCTCAAAACGAAAACAGTGCGGACAGCCGTACCAGAAAAACTCCATCACCTCGACCTTGTCGCCGGTGCTGGTGGGTTGTGGATCGGCAAGCTTGATGTACTGCACGCCTTCCTTAAATTCAGCGGCAGAAACTGTGGCCAAAGGGGCCAGCATAAACAAAGCACAAAAGATCAGAGCGATTTTTTTCATGATTTACCTCCCGTAGTACCGCGGCCAGACTAGCGGATTTCATAGGTTAAAACAATAAAGTTTGTTAACATCCGCGGTATATGATCGTTTAACTCAGTATTTTGCCTGGAGGGCAGTATGACCTCGGAAAAGATCAATCTGATTCAATTTCTTAATCAGCAACACTTGTGTGAATCGCTGACTATCAAAGAAGTCCAGTTGCTGTTGGACTATACCGAAGTGGTCACCTTCAGCAAAAACCAGATCATTGCCGAAATTGGCACTGTCGGTGAGTCGTTGTACTTCGTTATCAAAGGGCAGGCCGGCTTGATCCATGTCGATGGCACCAACGAAACCGAAGTGGGCCGCGTTCACGAAGGCGAATTGATGGGTGAAATGTCGTTCTTTGACCTGGAGCCTCGCTCAGTGCGCATGATGGCGCTCAAAAATGATACTCAGCTGCTGAAGCTGTCACGCACCATGTACAACCGTCTGCGTGTTGAGTACCCCTACATCGCAGTGAACATTCTGGAGCATGCCATCGTCAGCCTTGACCACCTGTTCCGCCGTCTAAGTTCCGACGTCGCCACCTACTCCAATATCCTGTACGGCAAAGGCAAACACTAAACCGTGGCCGAATTACGTCATCCCGCGCTCCGCCGCGCCTTTTTCACCATGGCGGCGAATGCCATAAGTCAATTGCCTGCGGACAACGGTCTGGAAGTGGGATTTGCCGGGCGCTCCAATGCCGGCAAATCCAGCGCCGTAAATACCATCACCGGGCAGAATTCACTGGCTCGCACCAGTAAAACACCGGGCCGTACCCAGCAAATCATTTTCTTCTCCCTGGACGAACAGCGCCGGCTGGTCGACCTGCCCGGATACGGCTTTGCCAAGGTTCCGTTCGAAGTAAAGGACCACTGGCGAAATCTGATGGAAGGTTATTTTCGCCAGCGCGCCAGCCTCAAGGGACTGGTACTGGTCATGGACGTGCGCCACGCCATGCGCGATTACGACCAAATCATGCTGGACTGGTGCGAGGCCACCAAAACCCCGGTGCATGTCCTGCTGACCAAATCCGACAAACTCAGCCGTGGCGCTGCCAGCAACGAATTGCAGAAAGTCCGCAAGGAACTGCAGAAATGGAAAGTTGATCATGAAGTGCAGCTGTTTTCGTCGCTCAATGCGGTTGGATTAGAGCCGGTGCTGGCCAAACTCTGTACCTGGCTGGATTTGCCGCCGTTGGAAACCACCTGAAAAGAAATGGCCCCGGAGGGAGAGAGGGGGTTCCGGGGCCGTTGGGAGCCATACCGACTCTGGGGAATCGGTGTGCCTGTTCGAGGGAGGGGCAAACAGGCGATTCTGGGAGCTCGTACAAAGTTAGAGGGACACCAATAGAAAAAGTTTCAGCATTCTGAAAATTTTTTTAGCTTCATCTATGGCTAGTGTGCCTCGTCCCAGTTATTGCCCACCCCCACGTCCACTTCCAGCGGCACATCCAGGCTGGCCGCCGCTTCCATGATCCGGCGGATCTCGCCGTTAATTCGCGTTAGCTCACCTTCCGCCACCTCAAACACCAGTTCGTCATGCACCTGCATGATCATGCGCACGTCCTGGTTGTCATCCCCAATCCACTGGTGCAGGGCAATCATTGCCTTTTTGATGATGTCTGCCGCCGTACCCTGCATGGGAGCGTTGATAGCGGTGCGCTCGGCGTACTGGCGTAACTGGGCGTTGGACGAACGAATCTCCGGCAGGTAAAGCCGACGACCAAACAGGGTCTCGACGTAACCCTGGTCACGCGCCTGATTGCGGATGCGCTCCATGTAATCCGCCACACCGGGGTAACGCTCAAAGTAGTGATTCATGTACTGCTGGGCCTCGCCGCGCTCAATACCGAGCTGGCGTGACAGGCCAAACGCGGACATGCCATAAATCAGACCAAAGTTGATCGCCTTGGCGTTGCGACGTTGGTCAGCGCTCACATCAGCCAATTCGACGCCGAAGATTTCTGCGGCGGTAGCGCGGTGAATGTCCTCACCCAACTGGAACGCTTTCACCAGACCGGCATCGCCGGAGAGGTGCGCCATGATGCGCAATTCGATTTGCGAGTAATCCGCCGCCACCACTTTGAAACCCGCCAGGGCAATAAACGCCTGACGAATCCGCCGCCCTTCCTGGGTACGCACCGGAATGTTCTGCAGGTTAGGATCAGAAGAGGACAAACGCCCGGTGGCCGCCACCGCCTGATGGTAGGAGGTATGCACTCGACCGGTGTTCGCGTCTATCATCTGCGGCAGTTTGTCGGTGTAGGTCGACTTGAGCTTGGCCAGACTGCGGTGCTCCAGAATCAGACGAGGCAACGGATAGTTTTCCGCCAGTTCCTGCAGTACCGGCTCGGCAGTGGAGGGCTGCCCGCCCGGGGTTTTTTTGATGACCGGGATGCCCTGTTTTTCGAACAGGATCTCCTGAATCTGCTTGGGCGAATTGAGGTTGAAGGCACCGTCGGCCAGATCGTAGGCCTGTTGCTCAACCTCGGCCAGCCGTTGGGTTAGTTCACCACTTTGGATAGCCAGTAAGTTAGCATCCACCAACACTCCATTGCGCTCCAGTCGGGACAGCACCGTCACCAGCGGCAATTCAATCTCGTTGAACACCTTGGGCAGGGTTTGGGTCTTGCCGAGCTGTGGCCACAACGCCCGGTGCAAGCGCAGGGTGATGTCGGCGTCCTCGGCGGCATATTCACCGGCCACCGCCACCTCGATCTGGTTGAAGGTTTTCTGCTTTGCGCCCTTGCCGGCGATATCCTCAAAGTGAATGGTGGTTTCGCCCAGATGCTTTTCCGCCAGCGAATCCATGTCGTGACGACCCACAGAGTCGAGCACGTAGGACTCAAGCATGGTGTCAAACGCAATGCCGCGCAGGGCAATGCCGTAGTTGCCCAACACGTTCATGTCGTATTTCAGGTTTTGGCCGATCTTGGTCTGTGCCGGGTTTTCCAGCAGCGGCTTGAGCTGGGCCAATACGCTGGCACGATCCAGTTGCGCAGGCGCGCCGTCGTAGTCGTGGGCCAGGGGCACATAGGCCGCTTCGCCCGGCTCAATGGCAAAAGACACGCCGACGATCTGTGCCTGCATGTACTCCAGGCTGGTGGTCTCGGTGTCAAAGGCGAACAGTGTGGCGGTACTTAGTCGTTGCAGCCAATCGTCCAGCTGGGCTTGCTCGGTAATGATCTGGTAGTTGCGCTTTACCGTCGCAGGCGAGGAGGCAGGCAACTCCTCTTCAATCTCGGGCATGCCCAAATCCATTTCCTGCTGGACGGTACCGGCCTGTTTGACCTCGCGCAACCAGGTGCGGAATTCCCAACGCTGGAACTGGTCAGCCAGTACCGCATTGTTCGGTGTCGACATGCGCAGGCTGTCGAGAGAAGCCTCCAGCGGCACGTCGCATTTGATGGTCGCCAGTTGATAGGAGAGGGGCAACTGCGGCAGGGTCTCGCGTAATTTTTCACCCACTTTGCCGCCAATTTCATCTGCATGGTCAATCACGCCCTGCAGTGAGCCGTAAGTGGTCAACCACTTCACTGCGGTCTTGGGACCGCAACTGGGGACGCCGGGGATGTTGTCGACCTTGTCTCCAATCAATGCCAGGTAGTCGACAATCAGCTGTGGCGGCACGCCGAATTTTTCCACCACGCCGTCGATGTCCATGTGGGTTTCGGTCATGGTGTTGACCAGTTGCACGTGCTCGTTGACCAACTGCGCCATGTCCTTATCGCCGGTGGAAATGATGGTGCGCTGACCGGCCTGGCTGGCGTGGGCGGCGAGGGTACCGATTACATCGTCAGCCTCGACCCCTTCGATCATCAGGATGGGAAACCCCATCGCCTGCAGGATCTGGTGAATGGGTTCGATCTGGCCGCGCAGCTCGTCGGGCATCGATGGCCGATTGGCTTTGTATTCTGGATACATTTCATCGCGAAAGGTTTTGCCTTTCGCGTCGAAAACCATAATGACTCGGTCGGTGTCGTAGTCGCGCAGCAAGCGCTTCATCATGTTGATGACACCGTAGATGGCGCCAGTGGGCTCGCCCTTGGAGTTGCTGAAATTGGGCATGGCATGGAAGGCGCGGTATAGATAGGACGAGCCATCAACGAGTATCAGGGGTTTATTGTTCATAGCACCTAGCAAAATTTTAGGAAAACATATGACGTCACAGCACAAGTTGTCACATCCGGGGATGGCTCCGGCAAGCGATACGATGTTATCCCGTGAGTCGTGGAAAATTTTTCAAATCATGGCCGAATTCGTCGAAGGCTTTGAGCGCATGGCGCAAATCCGGCCTTCGGTAAGTATTTTTGGCTCGGCCCGAACCCCGGTCGACCACCCCTATTATAAACAAACCGAGGACATCGCCCGCGCTTTATCTGACGCTGGTTTTAGCGTTGTCAGTGGTGGCGGCCCCGGCATCATGGAGGCCGCCAACAAAGGTGCGTTTGAGGGTAAGTCGCCCAGCATCGGCCTGAACATCCAACTGCCCAAAGAGCAGGTGGGCAATCCCTATCAGGATATTTCCCTGAGCTTCCGTCACTTTTTTTCGCGCAAGGTGATGTTCGTCAAGTACGCCGCTGCCTACGTGGTCATGCCTGGCGGGTTTGGTACCCTGGACGAGCTGGCGGAAATTCTCACCCTGGTGCAAACCCGCAAATCCCGCCGCATTCCGATCATTCTAGTGAATAAACCCTTTTGGCAGGGCTTGCTGAGCTGGTTTGAGCACAGCCTGATTGCTGAGGGCATGATCAATCCCGAAGACATGCAATTGATTCAGCTACTGGATGACCCGAAGGAGATTGTCGAAGCCATTTTTAATCACTACGAACACAGTGGTTTTGAGCCCAGCGCCGAGGAAGCGGAAATCATGCTTGATTTGTAGCGTTGGCCAAGCCGTGTCCAACTGTTTATAATCAGGGTATGACAACCTTGCGAACTCTACTCTTGGCCACTTTGGCCACATTGGCGTGGTTGCCTTCTGCTCAGGCCGAAGGTGACGATGTTGAACCTGAAATCACCATTCGTTCCCAGCAGAATGAATCCATCATTGAGGAATACCGCGTCAACGGTAATCTGTACATGATCAAGGTTACGCCCAAAAAAGGTCCTTCCTACTTTTTGGTCGATTCAAACGGTGATGGCGAATTGGATCAACGCAAGTCGGATCTTGATCCTCATATGCTGATTCCACGCTGGGTACTGTTCAGCTGGTAAGGCTCACTCGCACATTATGTCTGTTTACACCTCACTAACCTGGGCAGAGCTGCTCGATTTTTCGCATGGCTATGATATCGGCCAGCTTGATTCCTTTACCGGCATCCACAGCGGCATCATCAATACCAATTTCCAGTTACAGACAACTCGCGACAAGTATGTGCTCACAATTTTCGAGCGCCTCAGCAGCGAGCAAGTCCGCTATTTTCTGCAACTGAAACAGTTTTTGTACCAGCAAGGCTTGCCCATTGCGCTGCCCATCGCCAATCATCATGGTCAGTTGGTCACCACGCTCAAAGGCAAACCCGCCGCGCTCATCCAGTTCCAGCCTGGCCGCAGCATTTTCAGCGTGTCTCCCCAGCAAGCATTCGCTGTTGGCGCGGTGCTGGCGCAATTGCACTTGGCCTGTCGCGATTTTCCCGCAGGTCCCGAATCCAACCTGCGCGGCCTGAAGTGGATGAAACGCAGTTTTCAGGCGCTGGGTGGGCAAATTGACGGAACCCAACGCGCCCTGATCCAGACAGAACTGGATTTCCAGGCACATCACTGGGTGGATGACTTGCCTGGCGGCGTCATTCATGGCGATTTGTTCCGCGATAACTGCCTGATGCTGGGTGATCAGGTGTCGGCGGTACTGGACTGGTACGCGGCCAGCGTCGATCATTGGCTGTTTGATCTGGCCATTTGCATTAACGACTGGTGTGGAGATCATGAGGGTTCGCTGGAAGCGAATCTGGTTGACGCCATGCTCGCCGGGTATCAGTCCGTCAGACCGCTGACCAACGCCGAACAGCAGGCATTCGATTGGGCTTTACGTCGGGCGGCGTTGCGGTTCTACCTGTCGCGCTTGCTCGACATGCACAACCCCCAGCCAGGCGAGCTAACCCACATCAAAGACCCGGAGGAATTTGGCCGGCTGCTGCGCCACTTCCGCGACCAAACGATCGCGGCCTGACAATCGTTGGCTTACAACGACAGGATAAAATCCACTAACTTTTCGATATTTTCGTCCGTTACGCGCGGCGAGTACGGCGGCATGGGCACGCCCTTGGTTACGTCCGTCCAGTTGCCTTTGGTGCCTTTTTTAACCCGCTCGATCAAAACCCCCCGAGCTGCCTCCAAATCTTTATAGCGTTTGGCGACATCAACCCAGGCCGGCCCCACGATCTTGTGGTCTATGGCGTGACAGGCCGTACAGCCACTTTTCTTGGCAAGTTGAGGCATTTCCGTTGCGTTCGCCGATTGCAGCGTTGCTGAAAGCAGCATGGCCACAGCGAAGGTTCCTTGCAACTTTTTCATTTTTCCCCCTAGGTGTCAGGTCTTCCAAAGTTGGTTTTGGCAGGAAATCCGTCAGATCATTGGCGGTATGATACACCGTTCATTAGACCTTGGTAAATTTGAAGTTAGTTTATTTTATGATAGATAAGCTGCTGACAAAGTTCATAAAACTTGTCCATCGTTGGGTTATTTTTAGCCACCGGCATAATTTGCTACCTGATGAGTACAAATCCCGTTAAGCTGCGTTTTATCCACCACTGAGAATCTCTTCTACGCTGATGACTGTTTTCTCCATCCGTTTGTTACCATGTGTCTTCCCTGTCGCTATTTTGCTTTCGTTGTTGATCTCCGGAAACGCTGTCGCTGATGGCCGCGCCAATGGCGATGTCACCAGTTTGGCGCTGGGTGGCACGTTAACCACCCCGATCATGTCCTATATCGCCGGCGCCAATCCTGCGCAGTTACCCATGTTACGTGATCCCACCGAATTATTGATTTATCCCGGCAGTTACACCGAGGGTCATGGAACAGAGCGGGACTACAACGCCGCACTGGCCAACTATCAAAGCCAATATGACCAATTTCTCGCGTCGCCATCGGCCAACACTCAATCCTCACTCGAATCCGCTGCCCAGCGCTTTGCCAGCAGCGATCAGCAAGAATCCAAACACGCCTTCGGTGGCATTGTCTTACCGCACCTGCCAATCAGTTTGGATGCCCAGGTTCAGGTACACCACCAGGCAGCATTTCGCGGCAGCAAAACTGCCACCAGCGATTATTCCGACCCCAACCAGCCACTGACCCATGTCTATGGCGACTATCGCGCCCTGACCAGCGTCACGATGGCCGCCACCTTCGCGGGCATTGTGCTGGGGGATGCGGCCTCGGCCCGGCAGTTGAGCATCGGGATCAGGCCCAAGCTGGTTAGCCTTCGCAGCCGCGCCTACCATTTTTCCGCGCACAATATCAGCGGCATACCTTATGCGAGTGATTTTGCCCGCCAGTTCAATCTGGATGTCGGCGCACTGTACCGGGTCGATACTCTGTACACCGGGCTGTCCGTGCACAACGTGCAACCGCAAGCGGTTGATTTTTTTCTCGTCCCCGGCAGTTACCGCCAACGCCCCGATGCCCGCTTGGGCATTGCCCACCAGCAGGGGCGCTGGTTTAGCACGGCAGAAGTAGAGCTTGTTCCAGTACAGGATCTTTGGGGCGAGGATTCACAACACGTCCGCGCAGGTCTGGAGTTTAGCCCCAGGGCGCGATTCGCGCTGCGTGCCGGGGTAGCGTATGACCTCCTGGCGCAATACCCCACCGCGCTATCAGCCGGTTTGGGTTACAACAGCGAGTGGCTCACGTTGAATGCTTTCGGCCAAGCCAGCACCGATGCGCTCTCTACCGGCCTTTCCCTGGGCATTCGACTCTAGTGTGGTGTCCACTCGGCGATGTCGCCACCAAAATCGAACACATACCCGGTTCCGTTCGAATCTGTGCGGACAATCATTGGTCTGACTTCGCCGCCCACATTGACGTTCGCCAATATGGTGTAGTCGTTGATTTTTTCCCAAGTGCCCGGCAAGGGCGTGTCTGCACTCAAGTTGTTTCCTGAATTGTTGGGATCGGTGTAACCAATCGCCGCAGTCAGCGTCCCGTCCGGATTAAAGACCAAGTCGGCGGTATTTGTGCTGTCTTTGTTGCTGGTTAGATTGAGGTTAACCTCATCTGTACCAAGCACGCCCCCCACTTGTTGATCCATGGTTTGTCGATTGACGAAATCCGACGCGCTTGCCGCGACCGCCATTCCATTGGTCTGAAAATCTTCTACTAGGCGGAATATGTCCGCCTTGGGCGAACTCAGTCCAAACAAGTAATCCACCGCATCGCTCGGTGTGGCGCTGCCTGTTCCCAGCGCCAAATCTATTGCCCGTTGCGCCGCCGGGTCCATGTTGGGCAAATTGGCCTTACTTGGATCTCTAAGCAAAGAGGTGACAACCTCAATAGCCCGCATGCGGGCGCCAATATCGCGCTCATCACTGAGCAAGCCTGCAGTGTCCTTGTCCGTGGAGTTAGTCGCCGCCGACATCAGGGTATCCACGAACAACGCAAATTCGCTAAGCCGATCGGCGATATTCTGACGACTGCCGCTGGTCAGCGTGGTATCGGCGGCAATTCCATCCGGCACGGTGTCGGCATTGATCAGATCCCTTGCCGCAATAATCTGGGTCCATAATTTGGCTGGATCGCTGTGGATACTGGAAACCGAGGAGGGTACTGCGTTCCCCATTAGTGTCTTCGCCAGTGATTTCATCCAATAGGGATTCGGATCTTGTGGATAGTTCTTGTTATTGCCAAATAAATCCTTTTGTCCGTCGCTGTCTTTATACAGGCTGTTGAGATACGGATTGATTATTTCAGCGGTCTTTTGAATCTGCATCGCCAGATTAATGCGGTAACGACGGCTTTGCTCAATTAACGGTTCACCGATCTCACCCAGGTTGACCAAAATATCGCCGGCCATTTCAGCACCGGTCAAACCCTCGACGGCGGCGTATTCCAAACGATAGGCTGGGGTCATGTAGGCAAGCAAACTCGTAATGGGACTGGCGCTGTTGGATCCTGGCAACTCCATCGCATCTGTTCTCGTAGCCCAGCTGGTCAATGTGCCTTTGAATGGCTCTCCGGTCACCGTGTCATAGCCCTTGGTAATCTGTATCAGCGCCTCGTCAGCATATGGTGGTAGTTTCAGACAATGTTTGTATTTGGAGTCAGATTTGGGCAAGGCACAATAGTTCTCACCATAATTCTCGCCATCGACTTTGCTGTTATAGCCAAAATATCCATCCGTATCGGTGAACGCTCTTGGTTCCCACGGATCGAGTATGCCGTTTTGGTTGGTGTCGACGTAAACAATCGCATTGGCCAGGTAGCCATCAATGGCCCGGCCACTGATGGGGGCAGAACTGCCGTCGCCTGCGTCTTGTGGCGTGGTTGTACAGGCCGCCATGGCTACCAGTAATGCAACGTAACTAGCTCGTTTTTTCATTGCAGCATCTCAACTTAAAACAGCAACTCAAAACCCAGATTGATGTAGCCGGAACGTGGCTCGCCCTGGCCATCGATCACGACATTTTCCAGGGTATAGGCCACATCCAGGTTGACCATTTTGAAGAAGGTCAAACCGAACGAAACGTACTTCAGCTTGCTCCCCGCCAAGTTCTGGCGGATTCCGGCGCGTACGCCGGGGACAAACCAACTTCTGGTCAAATATCCACCGCTGATCGTCAACCATTGATAGCGATTGCCCAAGGCATCATTAACCGGGTTGGTATCCAGCGTAATCTGCCCAACCGCATCCAGGCCGTCATTGAAAATACCCAGTTCGATGTTTCCTTGTGGATCCATCACCCAGCGTTCGTTCATATCCACTCGTTCAGCAAACGTCTGTGCGATATAACATGCGTCGCGCGCGGCCCCTGTTTTGCCTTCACAGTTTTCGCCAATGGATTGGTATTCCAGGTACGGGCTGTTCAGGTTTTTGCCCATCAATCCCAATCGATGGTTGCGCCATTGCCACAATGCGCCAACATCCAAACCAACCGTGTCTGTCAGCGTAATGGATTTTTGTTGTTCGTCTTTGGCGATAGCGTCTATCCCGTCAGCCACGGCCAAACCGATCAGCGTCTTGCGCAGTCCACCCATGTAATAGACGCCGCGCACGCCCAGCGTCATGGTCGACTGATCATCCACAACCACCGGCAGGCTGTAACCAAGCGAGGCTTCGGCAATCATCGCAGTTTTGATATACAACGCACTGTTGGTTTCCAGCATGCCACTTGGCGGCGCCAGCGGATTTACCTTCAGCGGTGCATCAAGCAGACGAATGCTGGTTGCGCTGCTGATGTTGCTGTCAAACACCAGCGAACCACCCATAAGTTCTCTTGAAGTGAGAATAAGAGGATTCATGGGCAGTTCCATCCCCCCATAAATATTCAGATAGCCATTACGCCCGGCTTGGCTCAAAAAACTATCAAACCGTTCTTTGAGCTGCTCCGCTGTGTCCAGCGTCATGTTGTCCTGATTTTTTAATTCTTTTTGCAGCGCTTCCAAATCTGTCTGTAAATTATCCACCCGGCCAACTTCATAGCCAAACCCGATGCTGCTGAGCAATCCCATGCCCAGTCCCCACCGCTCCCATTCCAGGGTCATCGCTGGCATCGCCGGGTTATTGCTATAGGAATTCAGCAACTGCAAATTGCTGCCATTTCCCAAGGTTAAATTCGACCCAGCCGGTAGGTTTACTGGCGCACTCCACACCGGCGAACTTAACAAGCAGAGCAATAATGCGAATTTGGTTTTTTTCATCAAGCGGGTCTGTAAAATAGGGGCGCCACCAATCCTGGTCCTGGCCAATCACGCTCGGTCGGACAGATAACTGCTTTGGCGGCAGAAGCACAAGGTTCTTTAGAATTTGTTCATGCGGTTAATCGCCCTAGGCGATTGTTTATTCAATGAAATCAATCGATAGCCCACACGGAATAATGTCATGGAAAACGCGGTTTGCCCCCATTGCCAAGAGGCACTGATTACCTCCAAACAACGCCTTTTGGGCACCTTGTGGATGGACATGTACTGTTCTGGCTGCGGCGGGAGGAGTTCGCTCAACCACATTGGCCTGGCCCTCATTTACATGACCTGGGTGTGGAACGTTGCTTTTTTTGGCTTTATGGCCGTCGCCGAAGAAAGTCTGGTGTACTTGGCCGTGATGCTGGTTGGTTGGGGGATTCTGCAGTTTTTTGCTTTTTACCTGCCGCTGTTGCGGTTGCGTCGCAAACAACCTAACACCTCCGCCCAATGAGTTCAGTGTTATGCGTTGGCATCGCCACGCTGGATATTGTGAATGAAGTTGATGCGTATCCGGCCGAGGACGCCGAGGTTCGTGCGCTGGCCCAGCACATCCGCCGTGGCGGCAATGCCGCCAACAACGCGGTTGTTCTCGCACAGCAAGGACATCGGGTTGCTTGGCTGGGCAATCTGGCCGATGACCTGAATGCGGATTTGATCAAAGCCGACCTTGCTCGCTACCAGGTGAATTACCCCCAGGCCCCGGTGATTGCGCGCTCGGCCACACCAACCTCATACATAGCCCAAAGCCGGCGCACGGGTTCCCGAACCATAGTGCATTACCGCAACCTGCCGGAGTTAATGCTGGCGCATGCCTCGGCTGCCTGGCAGGACTATGACTGGGTTCATTTCGAGGGCCGAAACGAATCGGTCACCCTCATGCAATTACAACAAATTCATGCCCTGGATTGCTCGCATCGTCCCAAAGTGTCGATCGAAATTGAAAAAGTGCGTGAACGTGAATGCGAGCTTATCGCTTTTGCCGATGTGGTGTTTTTCTCGCGTGACTATGTCCGCAAGCAGGGGTGTTCGTCAGCGTCTGAATTTACTGCTGGCCTGTCGATTCAAGCCGATCAGCTTGTGGTTATTCCTTGGGGAGAAGAGGGCGCTTACGCCTACACCAGCAAAGATACCTTTTTTGCCCCGGCAGTCGCCAATGTCCAGGTCGTCGACAGCATAGGCGCGGGTGACTGTTTTATCGCTGCATTTATCCACGCCCAACTGCAAAACACTGATCTACTCAATTCGCTGCAAATGGCCAATCAATTGACCGCTCGCAAATTGGCGCAACAGGGTTTTGATAATTTAACTATTTGAGTTTTAGTTTTTTCAGCAGAGCCGCGAGCCTTTCCAGGCGCACGATGGGATCGGTCAATTGCAGAAAATACTGTTTTTGGCTCAGCTTCATCGGTAACAGCTCCGCCAGACGAAACCCCAGCCAAGTGGCATCTTCATAATTTTTAGGCATGTTCAAATAGCGATAAGACACCTGGTCGATTATGTCGCGACACATATCCACCAAGTACATATACTCTGACGGTATAGCTTCTGCGGGTTCTGCATCAAATGGATGCACGCTTGCTGTAATCAACCGATTGGGTTGTTGCGCAGCTTTTTCGATATTGATTCGCTGTTCTCCCAACACCGTAATACCTAGCAGACCATCCTGACGCGTATGCCAGTCATGAATTGATGCCAAGGTACCTACGTCATGGGTAGTGGTTGCACCACCGCCCACTTCTTCGCCATCACTGATCAGACAAATTCCAAACTGACTGTTGTTTCGCAGACAGTTGCGAATCATGTCAATGTAGCGAGGTTCAAAAATTCTTAGCGGCAGCAATCCGCCGGGAAATAAAACTGTGTGCAGGGGGAAGATAGGGGTGACTTCAGAGCTTGCCATTGCTGCCCCAAGGTTTTATCAAATCCTGAGGAACATTCAAGTGATCCAGGATACGCGCCACCACATGATCGATCAGTTCTGCGATCGTTGTCGGACGGTGATAAAACGCTGGGCTGGCTGGCATCACCGTCACGCCCAGGCGTGACAGTGTCAGCATGTTTTCCAGATGTATAGCCGAATAGGGCATTTCTCTAGGCACAATGATCAGCTTCCGTTGTTCTTTTAGCATCACGTCTGCGGCGCGCTCGATTAACGATCGGCTCGACCCATTAGCGATTGCAGAAAGTGTGCCGGTAGAACAAGGACAAATGACCATGGCACGTGGCGCGTTAGAACCACTGGCCACCGGTGCCATCCATTCATTTTTACCAAAAACGGTGAGCAGGGTAGGGTCTGCTGAAAAACGTTGCGCCAGGTATTCCGCAATTTCGCGGTTGGTTCCAGGCAAGTGCAAATCCATTTCGGTCGCCAACACCACTTTGGCTGGCGATGAAATCATCAAATAGACTTGCTGCCTTGCCCGCAACAAACATTCGATCAAACGCAACGCATACACCGCGCCCGAAGCACCGGTGATGGCAATTGCGATTGCCGAATTGGCCACTAACTTAATGCCTCAATCAAACGGCGGTGGATATTTTCGAAACCTCCGTTACTCATAATCACGATTTCGTCACCCTGATGGGCCGAGGCTTTGAGATGATCGATGACCTCCTGCACGCTGTCGTACACTGCTGCAGGTTGCGGCATCCGTTTGGCCATCGCATGCAAATCCCAACTCAAACCCGGTGGCTGAAAAAAAACAACTTCATCTGCCGGAGCAAACGACGCCGGCAAAGTATCAATGTGCGAACCTTTACGCATGGTGTTGGATCGTGGTTCAAATACGGCGATAATTTTTTTATTGCCGATTTTTCTGCGCAATCCATCGAGCGTGGTTTGAATTGCGGTTGGATGATGGGCAAAGTCATCGTAAATTTTAATGCCGCGTGGCTCGCCGCGTAGTTCCATGCGTCGTTTGGCGTTGATGAATTCAGCCAGCGCTTCACAGGCAACATCTACCGGCACACCCGCATGACGTGCCGCAGCGATTGCCGCAAGCGCATTGCTCACGTTGTGAATGCCCAGCAAATTCCAGCGAACTGTGCCTAATTTTTCGCCGCCAAACATGACATCGAATTCTGAACCATCATCTGCATGCAGTACCGCATGCCAACCTGTTTGCTGAGAATTTTCTAATGAAAATTTCTCACTGGGCGTCCAACAGCCTTTGCCCAACACGTCTGCAAGATTGGTATCATCGGCGGGATATACGACCAAACCATTGCCTGGCACAATTCGCAGCAAATGATTGAATTGTTTTTTTATCGCATCCAGATTTTCAAAAATGTCGGCGTGATCGAATTCCAGATTGTTCAGTATCGCGGTTCTGGGCGAGTAGTGTACGAACTTTGATCGCTTATCAAAAAATGCAGTGTCGTATTCATCTGCTTCGATGACAAAAAATGGCGTTTCACCCATGCGGGCCGAAATACCAAAATTTTCTGGAATGCCGCCAATCAAAAAACCTGGCGCCATGTGCGCATAATCCAAAATCTGCGCGACCATGCTCGACGTAGTGGTTTTGCCGTGCGTACCAGCGACAGCAATTACCCATTTATCTTTTAGCACGTGATCATGAATAAACTGTGGACCGGAAACATAGGGCAGTTGATTGTTGAGTATATGCTCAACAAATGGATTGCCCCGTGCCATGGCGTTGCCAATGACGTAGAGATCGGGTTGTTTTGCAACGGAAGCAGGATCATATCCTTGAGTCAGCGCAATACCTTGCTCTTCCAGTTGCGTGCTCATCGGCGGATAAACTTGTTGATCACTGCCCGACACTTCAAAACCCATTTCACGGGCAAGCAGCGCAACGCCCCCCATGAAAGTGCCACAAATTCCTAAAATATGAATATGCATTAGCCCGCCGTATACATGCTGAGAACTTTGACCAAACGCAGCGTAATGGTCGCGGATAGGTACAAAAATATCATTGCCATTCCCGCTGCCGCGATGAATGGAATATCAAGCGCAAAACGAAACACGTGCGCGATCATCACTGTTTCCCACACCACCAACACAATCCAGAACGCCGTGTACAGATATTGCGTTGTACCTTCTGCGCCGCTAAACAACATGATGATAGGGAAGGCGATTATGGAGATGATCGTGCCCGCACCGGTTATGGCTGTTACGGTCTGCACAATCCGTTCTGGATTTTTTCTTATCCACAATGAAACGTTAACGATGAATATCAACAATCCTGTCTGCACTGCACTGACGAACACCGATTCGATCAGGCTTTGGCTTTGGATCAGAATGATGACGCCCACAGTCCAGTAGGCGAGGATAGCGGTGTACTGCGCCGTTAATGATAACGGCGCATCTGCTGGCGATGCTTTTAAAGTACTGACTTTAAAAAAGAATTCAAGCCATCGCAGCATAATTTGCACCCGTGTTAAACATCCAGGTTTCCTACGGACAACGCATGGTGCTCGATAAACTCCCTGCGTGGTTCCACGTGGTCACCCATCAGTGTTGAAAAAATGTTATCCGCGTTAATCGCATCTTCAATGCGTACTTTCAGCAATCGGCGACTTTCGGCGTTCATCGTCGTCTCCCAAAGCTGATCCGGATTCATCTCGCCCAAACCTTTGTAGCGCTGAATGTGCTGTCCGCGCTTCGCTTCTTGCAGCAACCAATCAAAAGCCTGCTTGAAGCTCGCAATCTCAGCACTTTTCTCACCGCGCTTTATTTTCGCGCCATCGCCAATAAGACCCGACAAGCTGTTGTTGAGCGAACCTATGGCAGCGTATTCTGCTGATCTAAACAAATCCTCGTCCATCAGGACTTCACGCGTCACAGCGTGTTTCTCAATGCTGATCACCGGCAAGTACAACTTGTCTTCCAAGGTCTCGCGCAGAACCGCAGAATATTTTGCCGTCGCCTGATCTCCATTGAGCTGCTGCAACAGTTGCTCCAGCCAATTTTCCATCGCTGCTTTGTCGTTTAGTTTTTCTGAATCCAACAAAGGCGTGTACAGCAAGCGTTCCAGCAGATATTCGTCAAAGCGTACTGCCAAACGGGTGATAGATCCCATGACTTGCTGATAATTTAAACACAAAGCTTCCAAGCCCTGACCCGAAATCGGTGGTGTGGCATCATTGATGTAAAGCTCTGCGCCTTCCATTGCGGTCTGGAGCAAATAATTTGCCAGTGCTGCGTCGTCTTTTACATATGACTCCTGCTTGCCTTTTTTCACCTTGTACAAAGGTGGTTGGGCAATGTAGACGTATCCACGCTCGATCAATTCATGCATCTGACGATAGAAGAACGTCAGTAGCAATGTTCTGATGTGCGATCCATCCACGTCAGCATCCGTCATGATAATGATGCGGTGGTATCTCAATTTTTCGATGTTGAATTCTTCGCGACCAATGCCACAGCCCAGCGCGGTTATCAGTGTTCCGACCTCGGCGCTTGCCAGCATTTTGTCAAAACGGGCTTTTTCCACATTCAGGATCTTACCTTTCAAGGGCAAAATCGCCTGGTACTTTCTATCACGGCCCTGTTTGGCCGAACCACCTGCGGAGTCACCCTCGACCAGAAACAGTTCAGACAGGGCGGGGTCTTTTTCCTGGCAATCAGCTAATTTGCCTGGCAGTCCCGCGATATCGAGCGCTCCTTTTCGGCGAGTCATTTCACGTGCTTTTCGTGCTGCTTCACGAGCACGCGCAGCATCCACGATCTTGGTGACAATCGCTCTTGCATCGCTGGGATTTTCCAATAGGTACGTTTGTAAATGCTCACTAAACGTAGACTCAACGATTCCTTTGACTTCTGATGAAACCAGCTTGTCTTTGGTCTGCGATGAAAACTTTGGATCAGGTACTTTCACCGAAACCACTGCAGTCAAACCTTCACGCGCATCATCACCGGAAAGATTCACTTTGGCCTTTTTGGCATAACCTTCTGCTTCGATGAACTGATTGAGTGTCCGTGTTAATGCGCCGCGGAATCCAGCCAAATGTGTTCCACCATCCTTCTGCGGGATATTGTTGGTGAAACAGAAAATGTTCTCCTGGTATGAGTCATTCCACTGCAATGCGACTTCCACAGTCACTCCATCTTTTGCTGTAGTCACATACAACACCGAAGGATGAACGGGGGTTTTGAGTTGATTCAAATGCTCTACAAAGGCCGTAATGCCACCTTTATATTCGTATACATCTTGTTTGTCAGTGCGCTTATCCAGCAACTGGATTCTTACACCTGAATTTAAAAAAGACAGTTCGCGTAAACGCTTTGCAAGAATTTCATACTGAAAATCTATATTGGTAAACGTAGCAGCACTCGGATGGAAACGGATTTCAGTTCCACGTTCTGCTGTCTCGCCAATTTCTTTCAATGGTTCGTCAGGATTACCGTTCCGGTACTTCTGATAATAAAGTTTGCCGTTTTTCCTTACTTTCAGTTCCAGCTCATCAGATAGCGCGTTTACTACCGATACACCGACGCCATGCAACCCACCTGATACCTTGTATGAGTTGTCATCGAACTTACCACCTGCGTGCAGCACGGTCATAATGACTTCCGCAGCCGAAACACCTTCTTCTGGATGTATGTCTACTGGTATGCCGCGACCATTGTCCTTAACCGAAACACTATTGTCGCGATTGATTATCACTTCGATAGTATCGCAATGACCTGCAAGAGCTTCGTCAATAGAGTTATCGACAACCTCAAACACCATGTGATGTAAACCAGTGCCATCATCCGTGTCACCGATGTACATTCCTGGACGCTTTCTTACTGCATCCAAGCCACGTAATACCTTGATATTTGACGAATCGTACGTATTACTATCTGTTGTCATAACTGCCTGCTAGATATCTAATTTTTTATTGAGCTTATAGTACCGTGTTTCACGTGAAACATCGAACTATCCAAAAATCTGTCCAGCCGTAAATCTTCTTTTTTAACGCTGGTAATCAATAACTGAGTTTTTTGAGCTAACAACACATCCAACAACTGGTCAAAACTTTTCTCATCTAACTCAGAGCTAACATCATCTAATGCAAGAATACTTTCTTTCCCAGACACCGAACGGAAATGAATAATCTGGGATACAAGTAGAGCGTAAACAAGTAATTTCTGCTGTCCTCGTGATAGCACTTCCTTGGCATCGTGTTTTCCAACTTTTATACGTATATCAGCAACGTGGGGTCCCTGCATGGTACGCCCACGTTTAAGATCTTGCTCAAGGCCAGACTTCAAATACTCTACAAACGATAGTTCTTGAGATACACCGGATCTCAGCTGAACATTTAGATCCATATCCTCAAATAACGAACTGCAAAGCGTATTTATAAAAGGCACCAGTGAGGAGAAATATGATTCCCTAAGTTCGGTAACACCAGTGCCTAATCTTCCGAGTTCAACATCAAGAGATGCCAGTAGATCTGCATCTTGTTTATTGCGTAATCCTTTAATCAATAATGCATTGCGATGCCTGATCGCTTTTTTAAACATGCTCCAAGTTTTGCCATAGGAATGTTCCACGTGAAACACTCCCCAATCTAAAAAGCGCCTTCTATGGTGTGGCCCACCATCTAGTAGTTCATGGCTACTTGGAGTCACAACCAGTAGTGGTAGTGCTTTAGCGAGCTCAGCCCGATTGTTAACGCCACAGCCATTAACACGAAATTCACTGCCAGAATTACCTAGAGAAACACCAAGCGTGTTGTTGTGCAGTCCTTGGGAAAAGTTACAAGAACCAAAAACTGTAGTCTTGGCTTCACCATCACGAATGACACTGCGCTGCAGATTAGTTCTAAACGATCTACCTGTGCTTAGCAAATAAGCCGCTTCCAGGATAGAAGTCTTACCACTGCCATTGTCACCAAACAGGACATTAACACCCGGTGACAGTTGAATGTCCATTTGTTTGATGTTTCGCAAATTGTGTATGGACAGTGTTTCCAAGGCCATTTATGGTTAAAGTCTCATTGGCATAACAACGTACAGAGAATTATCACCCTGAGTTGGCGTTACCAAGGCACTGCCATTGGCATCAGTAAAACGGATTTTGACTTGATCGGTATCTACAGCACTGATGGCATCTGTCAGATAATTTACGTTAAAGCCAATAGTGAGATCTGCACCCTGGTAATCAATGGCGATTTCATCCTCAGCTTCTTCCTGCTCGGGATTGTTGGCTTTGGTTTTTAACATGCCATTTTGTAATTCCAAGCGAATGCCGCGATATTTTTCATTCGACAAAATAGCAGTACGCATCAAGCACTGCTTCAAATCATCTTTATTGGCGTAGACAACATTGTCACCGCTCTTGGGAATAACTGCGTCATAGTTTGGGTACTTACCATCGATTAATTTGGTGGTAAACGTCACGTCAGCTGTTTGGAACTGAATATAATTTTCACCCAGCAGCATCTGCACATGATCATCTGCACTATTGAGCAGGCGACTGAGTTCCATAACCGCTTTACGGGGAACAATCGCTTGAAACACTTCGTTTAAGCCAGTTTCAACATGACATTGAGCCAAAGCCAATCTGTGCCCATCAGTTGCAACTACACGAATACGGTTGGCGGTAATTTCAAGCAGAAGACCGTTGAGGTAATAACGGACATCCTGCAATGCCATAGCGAAAGAAGTTTTTTCAATGAGTTTCTTTAGTTCAGTCTGAGAAACCGAAACTTTAAAGCGTGGATTGTCTGAATTGATAACCGGAAAATCATCTGCACCTAATGTGGCAAGCAAAAACCGGGTCTTGCCAGACTTCAGGTAAGCTTTTTCATTGTTCACTTCAAAACTAACCGTAGCACCTTCGGGAAGCGCTTTGCAGCTATCTTGAAGTTTACGAACCGGAACGGTTATTGCCCCAGATTCTAGTGAGTCAACCACACAACCGGCAATGACCTCCATTTCAAGGTCAGTTGCGGTGATGGTTAACCCATTGGGGTCGAGTTTAAACAGTACATTGGAAAGAATCGGTAAGGTTTGCCTTTTCTCAACAACACCACTCACAGTTTGCAACGGTTTAAGTAGAGTTTCCCTTTGTGTACTGAACTTCATTTTGCGCCGTCCCGGTTTGTTAATATATATAGATTAAAGTATTACTTTACTTGCTATTGTTATTACTGAGCCATGTTTCAGTGGATAACTTTAATTTTAATAGAAAAATTAACAAGTTAAGCCAATATTTTCGCAATATAACCAGTTAGGAACCGGCTTATTGCTTGTGGATAAACTGTGACAAAAAAGGCAGTGTAAGATTTTCGTCGAGTTATCCACAGGTTGTCTACATCAAGTCGTTAGTATTCTTAACAGGTTGTTATAATCTTCGGAAATTTTAACATCCTTGCGCTTTAACTCTTCAACTTTCCGGCAGGCATGGAGCACAGTGGTGTGGTCTCTGCCTCCAAACGCGTTGCCAATCTCCGGTAAGCTATGATCGGTGAGTTCCTTGGCGAGGGCCATGGCCACTTGGCGTGGACGCGCCACAGACCGTGAGCGGCTCTTTGAGAGCAAATCGTTTAGCCGGATCTTGTAGTACTCAGATACTACTTTCTGGATGTTCTCTGTCGTGACCTGTTTTTCATGCGCTGCCAATAGGTCTTTTAGGGTTTCACGTGCGAAATCAACCGTGATCTGCTTATTGGCAAAGCGCGCATGGGCAACTACCCGACGAAGAGCGCCTTCAAGCTCACGGACGTTGGAGCGAATGCGCTTGGCAATGAAAAACGCCACATCATCGGGTACATGCACATCCTGACCCTGTGCCTTACTGAGCAGAATCGCAACACGGGTTTCAAAGTCAGGCGGCTCAACTGCAACCGTCAAACCCCAGCCGAAACGGGATTTGAGACGCTCTTCCAGGCCGTTGACCTCTTTGGGGAAGCGGTCACAGGTCAAAACAACCTGCTGTTGACCTTCGAGCAGGGCATTGAAGGTGTGAAAAAATTCTTCCTGAGAGCGCTCTTTGCCGGCAAAGAATTGAATATCGTCGATTAGCAGCACATCAAGTGATCGATAGTAGGTTTGAAACCGTGACATGGCATTCTTCTGAAGAGCATTGACCATGTCTTTAACGAATTTTTCTGAGTGCAGATAAGCGACCTTGGCTTTGGGCTTGCGGGCGAGAATGGCATTGCCGATCGCGTGCATTAAGTGGGTTTTACCCAGACCAACACCACCGTAAATGAACAGTGGGTTATAGCCAGTGCCGGGGTTTGAGGCGACTTGGTCCGCGGCGGCGCGAGCCAGCTGATTGGACTTGCCTTGGACAAAGGTGTCGAAAGTAAAATGTTTGTTCAGACTGCTGCTGTGCAGTATGTTGGGGGTATCGTCAACCGACGCGACCGAGCGGGGTGGTGCAATGGTTGCGGTGTTGTGCGAGCCAGCAGTAGGGGCACCAGCCATCGCAGCCGCCAGCGGCGAACGCGCTGGCAGGTTTTCTCGGGCGGCGACGCTGGGAGCCGTGTTTGTAGTCGTTCTTGTGGGGGCCGGGGCGCCAACTTCTAGTTGGATGCTTACCCCGGGGTCGTCGACCAGTGTCAGAATTCGCTGAAAAAACCGGTCCTTAACCCATTTAAGTACAAAATTATTGGGCGCAATAATACGAAGCTGCTGGTTTTCAAGTACACCCCGTAAGGGCCTGATCCAAGTGTTAAATTGCTGCGCAGACAATTCGCTTTCAAGCGAATCTAGCACTTTATTCCAGAGTAAATCGGACACGAGATATGGACCATGGTGGCGAATCAAACTGCCCAGTTTAGCGATGTTCAAATGATCGTTCCACCTATTTATGTGGAAAAAAGCAGGGGGATCGCCTTGACAAAATATCCTCACGGACGTATTCTTGGCCGCCTTTTTACAGACTACCAAGTAGGATTTGTACTATGAAACGTACGTTTCAACCAAGCAATCTGAAGCGCAAGCGCGTTCACGGTTTCCGTGCTCGTATGGCCACCAAATCTGGTCGTCAGATTCTGAATGCCCGTCGTGCACGCGGTAGAGCAAAACTGTCAGCTTAATTGCTGACAGTTCTTTTTTCCCCACGTCTCCTTTTGCCCACGCTGATCAATCACACGGGCGATAAAGGCAGCACAGATCTCGTGCAGCAGGAAACAACAGACTGTCGTTTTCCAAAGTCGGTGCGTTTATGCAGCGCTGCGGAATTCAAAAATGTTTTTGAAAAACCACGAAAAATAAACTCGGCGGGATTTTCACTGTATGTGCGCACTAACCAGTTGCAATATTCTCGACTGGGTCTTGCAATCCCCAAAAAGGCAGTCAAACTGGCCAGTAGCCGAAATCGCTTGAAGCGACTGGTTCGTGAGAGTTTTCGCCATCACCGGGATCTAGGATCGGTGGATATTGTTTTTCTTGCCTACAAAGGCGTAGACGAACGCACAAACCAAGATATCATGTGTGCCTTGGAGCAGGCATGGCGGCGGGTGAAACAGCATGCGTAAAATTCTGACCGGTGTAATCTGGCTGTATCGCTATGGCATCAGTCCTTTTTTAGGTAATAATTGCCGTTTTTATCCCACCTGTTCCGCGTACGCACAGGAAGCTATCGAAAAACATGGGGCGCTGAAAGGGTCATACTTGGCCACCAAGCGTATTTGTCGTTGCCACCCCTTTTGTGAAGGGGGTGTCGATTTAGTACCTGAGAAGTCTGAAACAAAAAACTAGCTTATGGAAAACCAACGTCTTTTGCTGTTTTTAGCTCTGAGCCTGGTCATTCTCCTGATATGGGAGGCATGGCAGGATAAAAATACGCCTGTTACCCCAACAGTTGCGACAGTAAGCAGTGGTGAAACAACCCCGCTTGCCGTACCAGCCGATAAATCTGCACCCACCACACCTTCTGATCTGCCGACTGCGGTAGCGATGGAAGAGCCAGCTCAGCCCGCCGAAGCGGCTGACAACGCCAACATGGATCGCGGCAGTCTGGCAACACAGAAGCGCATTCGTGTTGTTACCGATGTGCTGGATGTGGACATCGACACGCTGGGTGGTGATTTACGTCGCGCCTACTTGCCGACATATCCTGTTAGCCAAGATACACCGAATAAACCTTACCCATTGATGGGCGACGAACTGCCGCAGTTGTTTGTGGCGCAGTCCGGCCTGTTGTCTCAGCAGGGTGGCCCGGATCACCACGCTATGTACCAGGTTGATCAGGACCAATTCGTGCTCAACGATGGCGAAGACACTGTTACAGTTGCGTTGCGCTGGACAGATGGCAATGGTCTGGAAGTGATCAAGCAGTACACGTTCACGCGTGGTTCGTACCTGATCAAACTTGACCACATCGTAAAAAACAACGCTGGCGCAGAGTGGAAGGGACGTTTATACCGTCAATTCCAGCGTTCAGAATACGATGAACCCGGTAAATCACGTCTGCTCTACACCTTCACTGGTGGCGCAGTATCAACACCGGAAATTCCGTATTCAAAAATCGATTTTGATGAATTTGCAGAATGGAAGGCAGAACAGAGTTACACAACCGGCGGTTGGGTAGCGATGCTGCAACACTATTTCGTTACCGCCTGGATACCCAAGTCAGACGAAGTTAACAATATCTACACCCGCAACTACAACGATACTCGTTACATCCTGGGGATGACGGGCAAAGAAGTGTCGGTGCAGCCAGGTCAGCAGCAGGTACTGGATACCCAGCTGTATATTGGTCCGAAGTTGCAGCATGTGCTGGAAGAAATTGAACCTAACCTGAAGCTCGCGGTGGATTACGGCATTTTGTCGATCATCGCCCAGCCGCTGTTCTGGTTGTTGGAAAAGCTGCACCAGCTGACGCAAAACTGGGGTTGGTCCATCATTTTGCTGACCTTGATCATCAAGCTGGTGTTCTACAAGTTGTCCGAGGCGAGCTACCGCTCCATGGCCAACATGCGCCAGTTGGCACCCAAGTTCCAGGCCATTCGTGACCGTTACGGCGATGACCGTCAGCGCATGACCCAGGCGACCATGGAGCTGTACAAAAAGGAAAAGGTCAATCCAATGTCCGGCTGCTGGCCGATGTTGGTACAGATTCCGGTGTTTATCTCGTTGTACTGGGTACTGCTGGAAAGCGTCGAGATGCGTCAGGCGCCGTTTATCCTGTGGATAACCGACCTGTCGACCAAGGATCCGTACTTTGTATTGCCTATCCTGATGGGTATTTCGATGTACATTCAGCAAAAACTGAGTGACAACCCGTCCATGGACCCGATGCATCGCAAGATCATGCAGTTCCTGCCGATCGTGTTCACGCTGTTCTTCATGCTGTTCCCGGCCGGTCTGGTACTGTACTGGGTGGTCAACAGCGTACTGTCGATTTTGCAGCAGTGGTACATCATGCGCAAAATTGAAAAAGCGACTGCATAACACCGATGAAAACTCAGGGCGATACCATTTGCGCCCAGGCAACGCCCCCCGGTAAGGGGGGCGTTGGCATTATCCGTATCTCTGGTCCGAAAGCGGCGACCATTGCCGAAACTATTCTCGGCCACTGTCCCAAAACCCGTTACGCTGAATTTCTTCCCTTTAACGATGAACATGGTCAGATGCTCGATCAGGGTATTGCGCTGTTTTTTAAAGGGCCGAATTCGTTTACCGGCGAAGACGTGCTGGAATTGCAGGGCCATGGTGGCCAAGTCATCATGGACATGTTGTTGCGGCGCGTGGTGGCCGCGGGTGCCAGACTGGCCGAACCGGGCGAGTTTTCCCGTCGTGCCTTTCTTAACGACAAGATCGATCTGGCCCAGGCCGAGGCCATCGCCGACCTGATCAATGCCTCCACCGAAGAGGCGGCAAAGTCGGCGATGCGTTCCCTGCGCGGCGATTTTTCTGCCAAGGTGCACGCACTGGTCGAACAGTTGATCTACCTGCGCATGTACGTTGAATCGGCTATCGACTTTCCCGAAGAAGAAATCGATTTTCTCAGCGATGGCGAAGTCGAGCGCATGTCGAGTGAGTTTTTGGCCGAGCTACAACAGGTGCTACACGCCGCCGAGCAGGGTTGCCTGCTGAACGAGGGCATGACCCTGGTCATCCTGGGTCAGCCCAATGCGGGCAAATCCAGTTTGTTGAACACCTTGTCGGCGCGGGAAACGGCGATTGTCACCGACATTGCCGGTACGACCCGCGACGTATTGCGCGAGCAGATTCAGATCGACGGCATGCCGGTGAACATTGTCGATACCGCTGGTTTGCGTGAATCCACCGATGTGGTTGAGTTGGAAGGTATACGCCGGGCCTGGCGCGAAGTGGAACAGGCCGACCGCATTTTGCTGCTGCTGGATGATACCCAGGGGTGGACGGCGGCGGAACAGGCCATTATCGACAAACTGCCCAGGGGTACGCCGGTGACGGTGGTGCGTAACAAAATTGATCTGTCTGGCGGCAACGTGGTGGGGCAATCGCCCACGCATGGGCCGTCGATCGGCATCTCGCTAAAGACCGGTGCGGGAATGGATGAATTGAAATCCCACTTAAAGCAGCTCATGGGTTACCAGGGTGGCGGCGAGGGGGTGTTCATGGCTCGCCGGCGGCATGTAGATGCTCTGCAGCGGGCTCTGGCGCTGACGCAAACGGGTATGGCCCAGTTGCAACAGCATGCCGCCGGCGAGCTGTTGGCCGAGGATTTACGCCAGGTGCAGCAGGTGCTTAACGAAATTACCGGCGAGTTTGACCACGAAGATTTGCTTGGCCGTATCTTTTCCTCTTTCTGCATCGGCAAATAGAGTTTCATAAAAAATAGAGTCTTAAGTCCTAAACGGCTAAAATGACGCCCTTTTTTGACGTTTAACCAGGTTTTTCCATGTTTTACTCCGACGTATTTGATGTGATTGTGGTGGGCGGTGGCCATGCCGGTACCGAAGCAGCCCTGGCGGCTGCGCGCATGGGTGCCAAAACCCTGTTGCTGACCCATAATGTGGAAACCATCGGCCAGATGAGCTGCAATCCCGCCATCGGCGGCATTGGCAAAGGCCATCTGGTGAAAGAAATCGATGCCATGGACGGAGCCATGGCACGGGCCGCTGACAAGGGCGGCATCCAGTTTCGTACCTTGAACTCGCGCAAGGGGCCGGCGGTACGTGCTACCCGCGCCCAGGCCGACCGGGTGTTGTATAAAGCCGCCATACGTGAAATGGTGGAAAACCAGCCCAACTTGACAGTGTTTCAGCAGGCAGTTGATGACCTGATCGTCGAAAATGAAGCAGCAGTTGGTGTAGTGACGCAGATGGGCTTGGCCTTCCGTGGCAAGGCGGTGGTGTTGACGGTTGGCACTTTCCTCGGCGGAAAAATCCACATCGGCTTGAACAATTACCAGGGGGGGCGCGCTGGCGATCCTCCCGCCAACGCCCTGTCACGCCGTCTGCGCGAGTTGCCGTTCAATGTACAGCGGCTGAAGACCGGTACCCCGCCACGCATCGATGGCAAGAGTATCGATTTTTCGGTGATGGAAGCCCAGCCCGGCGATACGCCGCGCCCGGTGTTTTCCTTCATGGGCAGTCATGCTGATCAGCCGCAGCAGATTTGCTGCTACATCACCCACACCAACGAGCGAACCCACGAGATTATTCGTGGCGGTATGGACCGCTCGCCCATGTACACCGGCGTGATCGAAGGTGTTGGTCCGCGCTATTGCCCGTCGATTGAAGACAAAATCGTGCGCTTCGCCGACAAAAATTCGCATCAGATCTTTATTGAGCCAGAAGGTCTGAACACCCACGAGGTTTACCCCAACGGCATCTCCACCAGCTTGCCGTTTGACGTGCAGCTGGAATTGGTGCGCTCTATTCGTGGACTGGAAAATGCCCACATCATGCGTCCTGGCTATGCCATTGAATACGACTTTTTTGATCCGCGTGACCTTAAACCCACGCTGGAAACCAAGCATGTACACGCACTGTTTTTTGCCGGCCAGATTAATGGCACCACTGGTTACGAAGAGGCAGGGGCGCAGGGCTTGATCGCTGGCTTGAATGCCGCCCGCCTGTCACAGGGCAAAGAGGGATGGTCGCCGCGCCGTGACGAGGCCTATATCGGTGTGATGATCGACGATCTGATCACGCGTGGTACCGCCGAACCTTACCGTATGTTCACCAGCCGCGCCGAATATCGCCTGATGCTGCGTGAAGACAATGCTGACATGCGCCTGACCGAACGCGCCTATCAACTGGGCCTGGTCGGCGAGGCACGCTGGCGCGCCTTCTCCGAAAAACAGGAAGCGATTGCTCGCGAACAGCAGCGATTGAGGGCAACTTGGGCAGTTCCCGCCAAGTTGGAAGAAGTCGAAATGACGCGTGTTTTAGGCAAGCCATTGGCGCGCGAGGCCAATTTGATGGATCTGCTGCGTCGCCCGGAAATTAGCTATGAGAAACTGATGACCCTGCCAGGCATGGGGCCGGGTGAAACAGACCCGGCAGTGATCGAACAGTTGGAAATTGCGGCCAAGTACGCGGGTTACATTGATCGGCAAAAAGACGAAGTCGAGCGAAATCAGCGTTACGTGGATGTCAGTTTGCCGACCACTTTGGAGTACGCCGACATTCGTGGTTTGTCCGCCGAGGTGACCCAGAAGCTCAATCGTGTGAAACCGACCAGCGTAGCGCAGGCGGCCAGCATTCCCGGCGTAACACCCGCAGCGATTTCACTGTTGTTGGTACACTTGAAGCGCAAGCGATTGCTCAAAGACGATGACGGTGAACTAAAGCATGGCTGATCTGTTGAGCGAACTGCGGGCAGGTCTGGCGCATTTGAACATGCAGGCCGATGAAACGCAGCAGCAGCAACTGCTGGAATTTGTCGCGTTGCTAAAAAAATGGAACAAGGTTTACAACCTGACGGCGCTACGCCGCGAAGACGACATGCTGCGCTTGCACATTCTCGACAGTCTGGCGGTGCAACCGTTTGTCAGTGGCCAGCGGGTGGTCGATATTGGTAGCGGCGCGGGCCTGCCGGGCATTCCTCTGGCGATTATGAATCCGCAGCGGCATTTCACCTTGGTCGACAGTAATGGCAAAAAAACCCGCTTCATTACTCAGGCGTTTGCCCAGCTGAAATTGAAAAATGTCGAAGTGATTAATTCCCGCTGCGAAGACTTTCATCCCACCAATTTGTATGATTGCGTCATGGCCAGAGCCTTTGCTGCTGCGCCCAAAGCGGTGGCGTTGATTGAGCATCTCCTGGCGCCGCAAGGCGAAATTGTGTTGATGAAGTCCAAACAGGCCGGCGAAGAATTACAGCAATTGCCGGACTTTTATGATAAAAAACTCCAATCGTTCACGGTGCCAAATTTAAATGCCGAACGTAATGTACTGATATTACGTCGCAATCAAGCGCAATAACTGCTTTCGAACCTAATCATGGAGTGCTGTATGGCAAGAATTATTGCCATTGCTAATCAAAAGGGTGGAGTAGGAAAAACCACGACCACGGTCAATCTTGCAGCATCACTGGCAGCAACCAAACGCCGCGTGTTGTTGATCGATATGGACCCCCAGGGCAATGCGACCATGGGCAGTGGGGTGAATAAACATGATGTTGAATTATCCACCTACGATGTTCTGGTCGAAGGCGTGGCTGCCAAAGATGTTTTGATCAAGGTGGAAGAATCCGGCTATACGGTGATGCCGACCAATGCGGATTTGACTGCCGCCGAAGTGCATTTGCTGAATCTGGACAACCGTGAAAAGCGTCTGCGCAATGCATTGGCGACTATCGAAGATGATTACGATTACATCCTGATCGATTGCCCACCATCGCTAAATATGCTGACACTGAATGCCTTGGCGGCGGCACGCTCGGTGATGATTCCCATGCAGTGCGAATATTTTGCGCTGGAAGGGTTATCGGCACTGCTTGATACGATCAACAAAGTACAGGAAACCATCAATCCCGAATTGGAAATCGAGGGATTGCTGCGCACCATGTACGATCCGCGCAACAACCTTGCTACCCAAGTGACTGAACAATTGGTCAAATATTTTGGTGACAAGGTTTATCGAACTATAATTCCACGCAACGTGAGATTGGCTGAAGCCCCCAGTTACGGTCAGCCAATCCTTATTTATGACAAAGCATCCCGTGGTGCGCAGGCCTATTTGTCGCTGGCGGGTGAAATTTTGCGGCGGGATGATCCGGTCGTGCATCAAGACTAATGGCTGAAGGAATATGAGCAACATGGTGAAAAAACGTGGCCTGGGACGAGGACTGGACGCACTGATTGGAGCATCAAGCAGCAAACCTGTTTCGACGACTCCGGGTACAACAGTGGACGGTGACAGCGAAATGCGTGATGGCGGCGTCGATGGCCAGTTGCGACAGATGTCAGTGGATTTGATCCAGCGAGGCAAATACCAGCCGCGTATCGACATGCACACCGAGGCGTTGCAGGACCTGGCCAACTCCATCAAGGCTCAGGGTGTGGTGCAGCCGATCGTAGTTCGTCCCATTGGCGGCGGACGCTTCGAAATCATCGCCGGTGAGCGTCGCTGGCGGGCTACCCAGTTGGCCGGACTGCATGAAATCCCGGTAATCATCCGCGACGTGCCGGATGAAGCCGCCGTTGCCATGGCATTGATCGAGAACATCCAGCGGGAAGAACTCAACCCGATGGAAGAGGCCAATGCATTGCAACGGCTGATTGACGAATTCAACATGACACACCAGCAGGCCGCCGATGCGGTGGGGCGTTCCCGCGTCGCAGTCAGCAATCTGCTACGCCTGCAGTCGCTGGCAGAGGAAGTGAAGCGCATGCTGGTCAACGGTGACCTGGAAATGGGTCATGCGCGCGCCCTGTTGCCGCTGGAGGGTAATGAACAGCTCAAGGCCGCCCGAATAGTAGTGGCCAAATCCATGTCGGTGCGAGAAACCGAGCGGCTGGTGAAAAAAATTCAAATCGCCAAAGAGCATCCGGAACAAAAAGTTAGCGTCGAAGATCCAAACATCCGCAGCTTGGAGGAGCGTATTTCCGAGCGGCTGGGTGCCAAAATAAAGATTGCCCAAAGCGGAAAAGGCAAGGGCCGCCTGGAGATATACTACAACAGCCTGGATGAGCTGGACGGTATACTCGCCCACATAAAATGATTAAAAAAACCGGGTTAATTCAACCATTTCCCTACAGAAACTAGATTAACCGTGGATTAAAGTCCTTGCGGCTGTTTGGAACACCGGGCTATAATTGCGCCCGCTTTTTTGGGCTCGAATTTTATGGCAGAAAAACAAGGAATCAACCTGCTGGCAGGCGGCGTAAGTAGCTTGCTTGGCTCGATGGTAATCGCCGGTTTTCTGCTTGGTTATGCCACGGATTACTGGCTTGATACAACGCCGTTGTTTTTTCTGTTGTTTGGTCTTTTGGGTTTGATCGGCGGCGCCCAAAAAGTAATGAAAGTATTGAGTCACCCGGAATTTAATAACGTTGAAAAACCCAAACGGCGACGTCAGCAATAACACCCGACGCTTGATGATGTTCCAGGCGGCCATAGGCGTTGCTGTTGCTGCTGGGTTTTTCTTCTGGGGAAATGGCTGGCAAGCTGTTTCAGCACTGTTCGGATTAAGCGCCGCCCTATCGTCAGCCTTGATGCTGGGTACGGGCGTAACACGCGCCAGCGCAGCCGCATTGCGCGATCCCAAGAACAGTATGGGCATTCTTTATTTTGGCGCAGTGAAGCGCTTTGTTCTGGTACTGGCTTTTTTCATGGTTGGCCTCGGCCTGTTGGGCCTGGACGCGCCGGCCATGTGCGCGGGATTCATCGCTGCGCAACTAGGGTTTCTTTTTAATGTACGGGGCGCTGCTAAGGCCTCTGTCTAAACTTTAGGAGTTGAACTGTGTCAGGAAATTCATCCGGCGGCGGTACAGTCGAATATATTCAACACCATTTGACCAACCTGTGTGTGGGCGACTGCGATCCAGTTACTCATCAAGCGGCGGGCTTTTGGGCTCTGCACGTAGACACGGTATTTTTCAGTGTGCTGTTGGGCTTGGTCATCATTCTGGTATCCATGAAGTTATCGCGTAATCTGCAGACAGGTGCGCCATCAGGTTTCCAGAACATGGTTGAAGGTATTCTTGAGTTTGTGAGCGGTCAGGTACGTGATACCTTCCCTGGTCACAATCCTTTGATAGCTCCACTGGCATTGACCATTTTCCTCTGGGTTTGGTTGATGAACTTTATGGACTTGATTCCTGTGGACCTGCTGCCTTTGCTGGGCACATTCATCGGCGTTGAGTACCTGAAAGTTGTACCTACCACTGACTTGAATACCACGATGGCGATGGCGCTGGTGGTGTTTGTTTTGATCGTTTATTACAACATCAAGGTCAAAGGTGTAGTAGGCTACCTGAAAATGTTCTTGTTCCACCCCTTCGGCAAATTCTTCGTACCTGTAAATATCGTTATGACGGCGATTGAAGAACTGGCCAAGCCATTGAGCTTGGGTCTTCGTTTGTTCGGAAACATGTTTGCCGGTGAGCTGGTATTCCTGCTGATCGCACTGTTGGGTGGTTCTGCAGCCATTGGCGCTGGTCTGCTGTTCATTCTGCCACTGCAGGTTGTGCTGGATCTGGCCTGGTTGATTTTCCACATTCTGGTAATCACGCTGCAGGCGTTCATCTTCATGGTGCTGACCATTGTCTACTTGGGCATGGCGCACACTGACGATCATTAATTTCGGTTTTGTTTTTGGTTTTTTTGTTTTCTTAACTTTGAGGAGAAGTAATTATGACACCTGATATGATTGCTAACATTTACGCTTACACTGCTGTTGGCGTTGGTGTTATTTTGGCTGCTGCTGGTTTGGGTTCTGCTATCGGTTGGGGCCTGATTTGTGCGAAAACTCTGGAAGGTATCGCTCGCCAGCCTGAAATGCGTCCTCAGCTGATGACTAACATGTTTATCTTTGCTGGTCTGATGGAATCTTTCCCGTTCATCATCCTGGCTTTCGCAATGTGGTTCCTGTTCGCGAATCCTTTCGTTGGTGCTTTGCAAGCTGCGTTGGGTTAATCGGGTTTACTCGATATTGCCAACCAATGTTTAACAGAGCCTAAGAGGATTACGCCATGAACATTACGGTAACCCTATTAGCGCAGATGGTTGCGTTTATCATCCTGATTTACTTTGTAAACAAGGTGCTGTGGAAGCCCTTGTCAGAGATGATGGAAGCGCGTCAAAAGCGTATCGCTGATGGTTTGGCCGCAGCGGAAAAGGGTAAGCAAGAACAGGAGCTGGCGGAAAAGAAAGCACTTGAACTGATTGGCGATGCCAAGAAGCAAGCGGCTGAAATTATTGTCCAGGCGCAAAAGCGTAGTAACGAAATTGTGGATGAGGCAAAAGATGCCGCACGTGCCGAAGCAGATCGCATCGTCACTGCTGCCAATGCCGAAATCCAGCAAGAAGTTAACCGCGCGAAAGAAGCTCTGCGTAAAGAGGTTTCTCAAATTGCCCTGGCCGGTACCAGCAAAATACTCAAACGCGAGATCGACGCCAAGTCCCACAAAGACTTGCTCGACGATCTGGCCGCTCAGATTTAACGGGTAACAGATCATGGCAGAAGCAATTACTATCGCGCGGCCATATGCTAAGGCGGTTTACGATCTGGCTCACGAGAGCAAGTCGTTGAAAGACTGGTCAGACAGTTTGCAATTTGCTGCTGCCGTGGTTAGCGACGCCCAGATGGCTGCGTTGATTTCGAATCCAAAAGTAGCGCCAGAGAAAACCGTTGAGCTGTTGCTGTCTGTATGCCAAGGCAAACTGACAGCAGGTGCGACGAATCTGGTTAAAGTGCTCGCCGATAACGATCGTTTGGAACTTCTTCCCGAAATTTCTGTTTTATTCGAGGAATTGAAAGCCCAAGCTGAGCGCACGGTGCATGCTGTACTGACTGCTGCAGTCGCGGTGGATAAAGCACAGCAAGACAAATTCATCGCCGCGCTGAAAAAGCGTCTGGGCTGTGAAGTAAGTCTGGAGTGCAAGCTAGATCCGTCCGTAGTCGGTGGCGCCATTATTCGCGCAGGTGACCTGGTGATCGACGGCTCGGTATCCGGGCAGTTGGATCGACTGGCCAGTGTGATGTCGCGCTAATCCAAGTTTTGAGAGGGAAAATCCCATGCAACTGAATCCAGCCGAAATCAGTGATCTGATTAAGCAAAAGATTAAAAACTATGACGGCGCTGCTGAAGCTCATAATGAAGGCTCAGTAGTTAGCTTGACTGACGGTATCGCCCGTATTCACGGTCTGTCCGGCGTAATGTCTGGTGAAATGCTCGAGTTTCCCGGCAACGTATACGGCCTGGCGCTGAACTTGGAGCGCGATTCCGTTGGTGCGGTAATCCTGGGTGACTATCAAGGTCTGTCCGAGGGTGACGCAGTAAAATGTACTGGTAAGATCCTGGAAGTTCCTACCGGCCCAGAATTGTTGGGTCGCGTTGTGGACGCTCTGGGTAATCCAATCGATGGCAAAGGCCCGATCAATGCCCGCACTTCTTCTCCTGTTGAGAAAATTGCACCTGGCGTTATCGATCGTAAATCCGTTGACCAGCCTGTTCAAACAGGTATCAAGGCGATCGACGCGATGGTGCCAATCGGCCGTGGTCAGCGTGAGTTGATCATCGGTGACCGTCAGACGGGTAAAACCGCTGTAGCCATCGACGCCATCATCAATCAAAAAGGCACTGGCATTAAGTGCGTTTACGTTGCAATCGGTCAGAAGGCTTCTTCTATCGCCAACGTAGTACGCAAGCTGGAAGAATACGGCGCACTGGAGCACACCATTATCGTGTCTGCGTCGGCTTCTGAATCTGCAGCAATGCAGTTCCTGGCACCTTACTCCGGTTGCGCCATGGGTGAATACTTCCGTGACCGTGGTGAAGACGCACTGATCATCTATGACGACTTGACCAAGCAAGCTTGGGCTTACCGTCAGGTGTCTCTGTTGCTGCGTCGTCCTCCAGGTCGTGAAGCATACCCTGGTGACGTTTTCTACCTGCACTCACGTCTGCTGGAACGCGCATCTCGCGTTAACGCTGAATACGTTGAGAAGTTCACCAACGGTGCAGTGAAAGGCAAAACCGGTTCTTTGACCGCACTGCCAATCATCGAAACCCAAGCGGGTGACGTATCTGCGTTCGTACCAACCAACGTAATCTCGATCACTGACGGTCAGATCTTCCTGGAAACCGACCTGTTCAACAGCGGTATCCGTCCTGCGATCAACGCAGGTCTGTCAGTATCGCGCGTAGGTGGTGCAGCTCAGACCAAAATCATCAAGAAGCTGGGTGGTGGTGTTCGTCTTGACTTGGCTCAGTACCGTGAATTGGCAGCATTTGCCCAGTTCGCTTCTGACCTGGACGAAGCAACCCGTAAGCAGATCGAGCGTGGTCGCCGCGTTACTGAACTGATGAAACAGAAGCAGTACGTACCACTGAGCACTGCAGAAATGGCGTTCTCGCTGTTTGCTGCTAACGAAGGCTTCCTGGACAACGTTGATGTTAAGAAAGTTGTCGATTTCGAAGCAGCCTTGCATTCGTACATTAATTCCAGCTGCGCTGAGTTGGTGAAAAACATCAACAGCACGGCCAATTACAATGACGAAATTGCAGCTCAGATGCGCGCAGCGATTGAGAAATTTAAAGCCACAAGCACTTGGTAAGGCGGGGTAACTAATCATGGCCGTAGGCAAAGAGATTAGAAATCAGATCAAGAGTATTAAAAACACTCAGAAGATCACCCGCGCCATGGAAATGGTGGCTGCCAGCAAAATGCGTAAAGCTCAGAAGCGCATGGAGGCGTCACGCCCCTATGCGAAGAAGATTCGCAATGTGGTCAGCCACCTTGCTCATGCTCATCCAGAATACAGACATCCGTATCTGGCGGTTCGTGAAACTGTTAAACGCGTAGGCTTTATCGTTATTACGTCTGATCGCGGTCTGTGCGGTGGCTTGAACGCCAACGTACTGAAAGCGGCGGTCGGAGCCATGCGCGCGTGGGACGACAAGGGCGTTCAAGTGGACGTCTGCACTATCGGTCAGAAAGGCACTTCATTCCTGAAGCGCTTTAAAGGCGAGATAGTGGCCTCTGCCACGCAGTTGGGCGACTCGCCTGGGGTTAACGTATTGATCGGTACCGTTAAAGTCATGCTTGATGCATACGACACCGGTAAGATCGATCGTTTGTACCTGGTGAGCAATGAGTTCGTGAATACCATGACGCAATTGCCTCACGTAGAACAGTTGCTTCCCATTGCCATTGAAGAACCAGAGGCAGAGCTGAAGCACCATTGGGATTACATGTACGAACCAGAAGCCAAACCCGTTTTGGACAAATTGATGGTTCGTTACATCGAGTCTCTGGTCTACCAGGGTGTGGTTGAAAACATCGCTTGTGAACAGGCCGCACGTATGGTGGCTATGAAGGCTGCAAAAGACAACGCAGGCAATCTCATCAGCGATCTGCAATTGGTCTACAACAAAGCGCGTCAAGCGGCGATTACTCAGGAAATTTCCGAGATTTGCGCCGGCGCAGCTGCGGTGTAAGCGAACAGGTTTATAAACGATTAAGGGGAACTAAGACATGAGCACAGGTAAAGTTGTTCAAGTCATCGGTGCGGTAGTAGACGTAGAATTCCCACGCGACAGCGTGCCAAAGGTCTACCATGCATTGAGCATTGGCGAATTGAATCTGACGATGGAAGTTCAACAGCAGCTGGGCGACGGCATAGTTCGTTGCGTAGCGATGGGGCCTTCCGATGGTTTGAAGCGTGGTATGAAAGCTTCAAACACTGGCAAGGCGATTTCTGTACCTGTAGGTAAGAAAACGCTGGGCCGTATTATGGACGTATTGGGTAACCCAATTGACGAAGCCGGCCCGATCGGCGAAGAAGCTCGTTGGGAAATCCACCGCAAAGCACCTACTTATGAAGAGCTGGCAGCTTCTAACGAACTGCTTGAAACCGGTATCAAAGTTATCGACCTGGTTTGCCCCTTCGCAAAAGGCGGTAAAGTTGGTCTGTTCGGTGGTGCGGGCGTAGGTAAAACCGTAAACATGATGGAGCTGATCCGTAACATCGCGATCGAGCACAGCGGTTTCTCCGTGTTCGCCGGTGTAGGTGAGCGTACTCGTGAAGGTAACGACTTCTACCATGAGATGAAAGAGTCCAACGTATTGGACAAAGTATCTCTGGTTTACGGTCAGATGAACGAGCCACCCGGTAACCGTCTGCGCGTTGCGTTGACTGGTCTGACCATGGCTGAGTTCTTCCGTGACGAAGGTCGTGACGTACTGTTCTTCGTAGACAACATCTACCGTTACACACTGGCCGGTACCGAAGTATCCGCACTGTTGGGTCGTATGCCTTCTGCGGTAGGTTACCAGCCAACACTGGCTGAAGAGATGGGTGTTCTGCAAGAGCGCATCACTTCTACCAAGACTGGCTCTATCACGTCTATCCAGGCCGTTTACGTTCCTGCGGACGACTTGACTGACCCGTCACCTGCAACCACGTTCGCTCACTTGGATGCGACCGTTGTATTGTCACGTTCTATCGCTGAACTGGGTATCTATCCTGCGATCGATCCTCTGGACTCCACTTCACGTCAGTTGGACCCACTGGTTATCGGTCAGGAGCACTACGAAGTTGCGCGTGGCGTGCAGAACACTCTGCAGCGTTACAAGGAACTGAAAGACATTATCGCGATTCTGGGTATGGACGAACTGTCTGAAGAAGACAAGCTGGTAGTACAGCGCGCTCGTAAGATCCAGCGCTTCCTGTCTCAGCCGTTCTTCGTTGCCGAGGTATTCACCGGCTCACCTGGTAAGTATGTTTCTTTGAAAGACACCATCGCTGGTTTCAAAGGCATTCTGAAAGGCGAGTACGACAGTCTGCCCGAGCAGGCGTTCTACATGGTTGGTTCTATCGACGAGGCAGTTGCAAAAGCCAAGAAGATGATGGGCTAACCCAATAAGAGGGTAATGTCATGGCAATGACCTTTCATGTAGACATCGTCAGCGCAGAAGATGAACTGTATTCCGGCACCGCCGAGATGCTGTTCGCTCCTGCGGAAATGGGCGAGGTGGGCATTATGGCCCGCCACGCTCCATTGTTGACAGGCTTAAAACCTGGCGAAGTGCGCATCCAGACCGCCGATGGTGAAGAACACTTCATCTACGTATCCGGTGGAATTCTGGAAGTACAGCCTCACGTTGTGACGATTCTGTCCGACACGGCGATTCGTGCCAAAGATTTGGACGAAGCGGCGGTGGTAGAAGCGAAAGAGCGTGCGGAAAAAGCAATGGCGGATAAGACTTCCGAGATCGAATACGCCGAAGCTGAGCGTCAGTTGGCCGAAGCAGTGGCGCAGCTGCGCGCATTGCAACGCATCAAAAAGAACGTGCAGCGCTAAACTGCATGGGATTTAAGCTTATTCCGTAAGCTGACGATAGAAAAAGGGCCTCTTTGGGGCCCTTTTTTGTTTATACATTTTAGAGATGGAAAACAGATGGATCTAACCGTCGTAATTCTCGCTGCGGGTAAAGGTACCCGTATGCGTTCCGCCCTGCCAAAAGTGTTGCACAAACTGGCAGACAAACCCCTTGTCCAGCACGTTATCGATACCGCCAAAGCGCTCAATCCAGCGAAAATCGTCGTGGTCTACGGTCATGGTGGTGAAATCGTGCCCAGCACCATCAACGATGCCTCTATCCAATGGGTGGAACAAAAGGAACAACTGGGGACTGGTCATGCGGTTGCCCAGGCAGTCAACGCGCTGCCCAAGGCGGACAAGATTCTGGTTCTTTACGGTGATGTGCCCCTGGTGCAGCAGGCAACGCTGCAAGCTTTGACGGCAGCACTGGCCAATAAGGAAGTTGGTGTGTCCTTGCTAACGGCAGTGTTGGCAGATGCGACGGGTTACGGGCGGATTGTGCGTGACGCAAACCATGAGGTGGTGCGCATCGTCGAACAAAAAGACGCCAGCGAAGTTGAGCTACAGATTTCAGAAGTCAACACCGGCATTTTGGCTGCCAGCTATGCTGATCTGAAAACCTGGCTGGGCCGGCTGGGCAACAACAACGCGCAGGGTGAGTACTACCTGACTGACGTGATCGGCATGAGCGTGGCCGACGGCAAGCGGGTCGAAGCCAGCATTATTCGCCGCGAATGGGAAATGGCCGGCGTGAACAACAAAAAACAACTGGCTGAGCTGGAGCGCCAGCATCAGCGCAATATTGCCGAACAGCTCATGGAACAAGGTGTAACCTTGATGGACCCGGCGCGTATTGATGTGCGCGGCAAGTTGACTACCGGACGGGATGTGCTGATTGACGTGAACAACGTGTTTATCGGCGACGTGGTGCTGGGAGAAAACGTACAGATTGGCCCCAACTGCACTATCAAAAATTGTCGCATTGGCGATGATGTGCACATTTATCCCAATAGTGTGCTGGAAAATTCCGTCATTGAGGCCAACTGTGACATTGGGCCGTTTGCGCGGATTCGTCCCGACAGCGTGCTCAAATCCGGTGCGAAAGTGGGTAACTTTGTTGAAGTTAAAAAATCCACCATCGGTCACGATTCCAAGGTCAACCATCTGAGCTATATCGGCGATACCACCATGGGTGATAATGTAAACATTGGTGCGGGCACGATTACTTGCAACTACGATGGTGCCAACAAATATCAGACGATTATCGAAGACGACGTTTTTGTCGGTTCAGACACGCAATTGGTTGCGCCAGTGACCTTGGCCAAGGGCACCACCATCGGTGCGGGCTCCACCATCACCAAGGACACGCCGGCGGGCAAATTGACGTTGAGCCGTTCCAAGCAAATGAGCTTGGACAATTGGCAACGACCTGTGAAGAAGAAGTAAGGAAAAAAATATGTGCGGAATTGTAGGCGGAATCGCCGAGCGTAACGTGGTACCTATTCTGGTGGAAGGTTTGCGACGCCTGGAGTATCGAGGCTATGACTCTGCCGGCGTTGCTGTCGTGAATAAAACCGATGGTGAAATTGGTCGCCAACGTTCCATGGGCAAGGTCAAAATTCTGGCCGACAATATTGCCGCACACGGTCTGGCCGGCGATGTGGGCATTGCACACACCCGCTGGGCAACCCACGGCAAGCCCTCCGAGGCCAACGCCCATCCGCACATTTGTAACGGCACGATCGCAGTCGTACACAACGGCATTATCGAAAATCACGAAGAGCTGCGCGAGCGGCAGAAAGCGGAAGGTTTCCGTTTCACTTCGCAAACCGATACCGAGGTTGTTGCCCATGAAGTTTTTGCGCAATGGGAAAAAACTTCAAACCTGCTGACAGCGGTACAGACGGCAGTCAAAGTGTTTGAAGGTGCGTATGCCATCGCCGTATTGCAGAAAGCAAATCATGGCGAAATGGTGGTCGCGCGCAAAGGCTCCCCCTTGGTGGTTGGGATTGGCATTGGCGAATACTTTATTGCCTCGGATGTTTCCGCACTGTTGCCGGTAACGAACAAATTCGTGTTTTTGGCAGATGGTGACGTTGCCCGAATCACGCGGGAAAAATTGGAGATTTTTGATCTAAACGATCAACCAGTTCAGCGCGATGTGACCTTCTCAACCCTCAGCGCAGACAGCGCGGATAAAGGTCAGTACAAGCACTACATGCTCAAGGAAATTTTCGAGCAACCCAAAGCCATTACCGACACGCTGGAAGGTCGGACCTTGAATGGCAAAGTGGTCGATGTGTCCTTTGGCAACGATGCGCCAGCGATTTTTGACAAGGTTGATGGCGTAACGATTCTTGCCTGCGGTACCAGTTACCACTCAGGTATGGTGGCCAAATATTGGCTGGAGTCGATCGCCGGCATGCCCACTAGCGTGGAAATCGCCTCAGAATTCCGTTATCGCGATCCGGTACCACGCAAAAATAACTTGGTGGTGACTATTTCCCAGTCCGGCGAAACGGCAGATACCTTGGCCGCATTGCACGAAGCCAAGCGTTTGGGATTCGGTGCCAGTCTGGTGATTTGCAACGTGTCCGAAAGTTCACTGGTGCGCGAATCTGATCTGGCGCTGATGACGCGCGCAGGTCCCGAGATCGGTGTGGCTTCGACCAAGGCGTTTACCACCCAATTGGTCGCGCTGATGCTGTTGACTCTGGCATTGGGCCGTCGCCGTGGTTTGAGCAGCAAGCTGGAAGCCGAAATCATCCACGAACTGCACAGATTGCCGGGCAAAATTGAGGCAACGCTGAAAAACAGTGACGAAGTGATTAAATTGCTGGCCGAGGATTTCATCGCCAAAAATCACGCGCTGTTTTTGGGGCGCGGTGTGATGTACCCCATTGCCATGGAGGGGGCGCTGAAGCTGAAAGAAATTTCCTACATTCATGCTGAAGCGTATCCCGCAGGCGAACTAAAGCATGGACCGTTGGCGCTGGTGGATGCGCAAATGCCGGTAATTACTGTCGCACCCAACGATGATTTGCTGGAAAAACTGAACTCCAACATGCAGGAAGTCGCTGCGCGTGGTGGTCAGTTGTACGTATTTGCGGATCCTGCGGCGAAAACCACCCAGGGTGAAAATATTCGCACCATCGTGATCGAAAAGTCCGACGAGTGGATATCGCCGATCCTGTTCACTGTGCCACTGCAATTGCTGTCGTATTACGTGGCTGTGTTGCGTGGTACCGATGTGGACCAACCACGTAACCTGGCGAAATCTGTAACGGTGGAATAAGCGAATAAATTTCGCCTACGCAAAAAAGCCGAAGTATTTACTTCGGCTTTTTTGTTGAGCTAGCCATCAGGTTGTAGCGCCGAAGGTTTTATTCCTTGCCGAAATTACGCAGAATTTTTTCTACCACATCGTTATCCAGTGCTTTGACTTCGCGTTCGTCAAGTATGTGATAAAGCGCAGCGATGGCATCGGTGTAGTCCTCAAGATCCAGTTTGTCGGTGCGCTTTTCCTGCGACCAGGCCAGGGCTTTTTTGGTCGGGCCAGTGGTGCCATCGTATTTCTCCCACAAAGGGAAAAATTTCCATAACAGACCGTCACCTTTTTCGAGTTCGGTGATGTACTCACGAATGTCGACGCGGGTGGGATAGTCCATCCGGTTTTTGGAAATCAGGTAGGTGAGCAGGCCCACCACTATGGAAGGAATCATAAAAATCCAGACCATCTTGGCGAACCCGGCAAGCGGAATCAGATTATTGCTGAAGCCATAATAACCACCAACGAAACCAATGGTGTACAGGCTGAAGGCGGCAAAAATACCGTATAGCAGTGCTTTGGGTTTGTGCTTTTTGACGCGGGCTTTGTAATTTAGCCGATAAATATCAAAACTGCGGTCGAACAGTCGTTTGATTTCTTTTTTGGCGGCGCGTTCGTTTCTGTGACGGCTGGACATGTTACTGCGGAGTTTCCTTCTTGGGACGCAGCAGTGGGCCTTCCACTGCCAGTCGTTTGATTTTACTGTCGAGAACTTCGATCAGCGTGAGTGCAAAATCCATCGCTGTGCCTGGCCCACGGGACGTGATGATAGTGCCGTCGATAACAACATCTTGTTCAACGTAGCGCATGCCGGGCACATTGGTCATTTTGTCCAGGGTGCCGGGATAGCTGGTGGCATTACAGCCATCCAGTACACCCGCTGCCGCGAGTGCTCGTGGCGCGGCGCAAATGGCGGCGACGTAACGCTTGGCCTTGAAGTGTGCCTTGATGCAGGCCTGAACTTTGGGGTCGTCGCGCAGGTAATCCGAGCCAGGAAGGCCACCGGGCAACACCAGCATGTCAAACAATTGATCGCCAATGTCGGCCAGGGTTTTGTCTGCGACCAGTTTAGTACCACGGCTGGCGACGACCAGTTTATCCGGGTCGAGGCTGGCGGTGGTGACGGTAATGCCGGCGCGGCGCAACAAATCAATGATGGTGACGGCTTCTAATTCTTCACAGCCTTGAGCGAGGGGGATAAGGACGCTTGCCATGAGGGTGTCTCGCTGTATTGTTGGACCAATTGACTGATGGGGACTAATTCTATGCCTTTTGCCGCCAATTGTGGCAATTGTTGACGCAAAAACTCCAGCGTTTCGGGATGCGGGTGACCGATGGCCACGGCGTATCCTTTACGGCGCGCCCTATTTAACAGGCGTTTGAACTGAGTTTCAAGATTGCCGAACTGCTTGTCGTGGTCGAGAAAAACATGCCGGCCCAGCGAGGGAATGCCGTGCTTGCCCGCTTGCGACAGGGCGATGCTGTTGGAACTGGTGCGGCTGTCGATGAAATAAACATTGCCCCATTGTTTGAGCTCTTCCATTAGCCAGCCCATGGGCTTGGCTTTTTCAGTCAGCAGACTGCCTTTGTGATTGTTGACGCCATAGGCGTAGGGGACGGCACCGATAAAACGCCGCAGCTGGGCGACGAAGGCTTGCTTGTTCATGGAGTTGCTTAGCCATTCAGCATCGGCTTGTTTGGTGTTATGAGCCTGCATGGGCAGATGCAGTAAAACATCGCGATTATTGTCATGGGCCAGTTGTGCCAGCGCCAGGGCGTGAGGGGTGTTAGGCAGAATGGAAACACTGATGTCGCCGGGCAGAGCAATGGCCTGCTGGCCCTCCTCGAACAAATAGCCAAGGTCATCAATGATAATTGCAATACGTGCTGGCGCAGCCTGTGCCGATGCGCAGACCAAGGTGAGCAGCAGAAAAACAGCGGTACGAAGTGAGGTCATCTATAGGTTTGGTAGCGCCCCTCCTTCCATTCGGAAGGAGGGGTTGGCAAGACTTAGTTAGTGTTGATTTGGCCCATGATCTTCATGGCGCGCAAAATATTCAAGGCTTCGTAGAGGTTGTAATCCTTTTGCGCAAGATCAGTGTCATCAGGAGTTTTCTCAGCCTCTTTGGCAGATGACGATTCTTTCTTTTTACCATTGTTTTCCAGATGGCGGGCCAGATCCGCTTCTTTGACGCGGTTGGACTGCTCATCGGCAGCAGTAACGTTCAGCGGCGCCAGAACAATGTTGGGCTGAATTCCTTCGGCCTGGATCGAGCGGCCGCTGGGGGTGAAGTAGCGCGCGGTGGTCAACTTCAGCGCCGCGTCGCCCAGCAGTGGCAGTATGGTCTGAACCGAGCCCTTACCAAATGAGCGGCTGCCCATGATGATGGCGCGTTTGTGGTCCTGGAGCGCACCAGCGACAATTTCAGACGCGGAGGCCGAACCTTCGTTGACCAGTACTACGATGGGCGCACCGTCGAGAACATCATCGGGATTGGCGCTAAAATTCAGACGCGATTCGGGATCACGACCCTCGGTGTACACGATCAGACCTTCGGTCAGGAACGCGTCGGATACTTCAACTGCCGCATTGAGCACGCCACCGGGGTTGTTGCGCAGGTCAATGACCAGACCATGGATGCCGCCCTTGGCTTCTTTTTTGAGTTTCTTGATGGCATCAAGTACGGCATCACCGGTTTTGGATTGGAAGCTGGTGATACGCAAATAGGCAAAGTCCTGGTCGAGCATGCGGTATTTGACGCTCTGGACGCGGATCACATCGCGAGTCAATTCGATCTTGATTGGTTTGTCAGAGCCTTCACGCACGATGGTCAGCAATAATTTGGAACCGGGTTTGCCGCGCATGATTTTGACGGCTTCGGTCAGGGTCAGACCTTTGACCGGGGTATCATCAAGTCGAATGATGACGTCGCCGGCTTTGACGCCGCCACGATCCGCAGGCGTGTCGTCAATGGGAGAGATGACTTTGACAAAGCCGTCTTCCATGCCGACTTCAATGCCCAGGCCGCCAAATTCACCGGTGGTGCCTACTTGTAATTCTTTGTAGCCGTCAGCGTCGAGAAAATTGGAGTGGGGATCCAGGCCCTGCAGCATGCCGCGGATGGCGTTTTCCAACAGGGTTTTGTCGTCGACAGGTTCGACGTAATCACTTTTGATTTTGGCAAAGACTTCGTTGAACGTGCGCAACTCATTGACCGGGATGGACATCGGCACTTCTTCTTTTTCAGCGAAGACCGTGCTGACGATAGACAGGCTTACGCCGAGGACCACACCCGTACACAAAATGAGAATTTGACGCGTTCTATCTTTCATTACTAGCTCCACGGGCCTGTCGATTAATAGCAAAAGGTAATTAATTCCGGGCGTTGCGACGCGTACTAACTATACACGCATCCAAACGCTTTACATAACGTTAACGCCTAGCAATCCATTGACCAGGATCAAGCGTACGACCATCGCGGCGAATTTCAAAATACAGACCAGGTTCGTCACGGCCGCCACTGCTGCCAACCTGTGCGATGGTTTCGCCCAAGCTGATTTTGTCGCCAACATTTTTGTAAAGCTGCTGGTTGTGGCCGTAAAGACTCATATAGCCGTTACCGTGATCAATGATCAACAAAAATCCGTAACCACCAAGCCAATTGGCAAATACGACGCGGCCTCTGGCGACGGCTCTAACCGGGGTGCCTTCATCGGCGCGAATGCTAATGCCGTTCCAGCGCAGGCCGCCATTCCCTCGTTGGCTGCCATAGTGGTTCTCAATACGACCTTTAACGGGCCAAGGCAGGCTTCCCTTGAGTTTGGCAAATGGCTTTTGCGGGTCGATATTGGGCGTGTCACGGGTAACCGATTGATAAATTTCGCGGGCAAGTTTGCTCAGGCGTTGTTCATCGGCGCGAAGGCGATTAAGGCGAGAGTTGTCCTTGCGAACTTCCTGATTGATTTGAGCAAGCACTTCCTTGCGGTAGATGCGCTGTGCGCGCAGTGTTTGATGCTGTTCTTGCGCGGCGGATTGTTGTTGCAGTAATTGTTGCTGCCCAGCATCCAGTTCGAGTTCCAAGGTTTTTAGGCGGGCAAGTTCTTCGTCAAGTGAGGCAAGGATTTCCACGCGCTGTTGATTGAAATAATGATAGTACGCAAGGTTTCTGCCCACGAGCGCGGGGTCTTCAGAGTTCAGCAGCAACTTCAGATGATGGTTGCGACCCATCATGTAATGTGTCAGCACCTGGGTTTTTAAGGCTTCGCGATGCGAACTGCTCCTGCTAATAATGTCATTGCGCTGGGAGCGCAGTTGCAGCATTTGGCGTTGGGTGCGACGCATGTCGGCTTGCAGACCGGATAATTGCCGGGCGGACTCGGCAATTTTTTGCTCGCTCTCGAGCAGCAGTTTTTCATTTTGCGTTTTTAATTCGGACTGATGCAGAAGATTTTTTTGGATGGCCTGAATCTGTTGCTGCAGTTTGGCCAGATCATCGCTGGGGGCGGCCAGCAATATTGCGGGGGCTAGGCCCGTGAACAAGCCCGCCAGTATCGCGGCGAAAACGAAAAACCGCGTCGCCACTGGCGGGCGAATCATGCTCACTCCTGCAGGGTGACCAAAGAAACCCCGGTCATTTCTTTGGGCTTATCAAGACCCATCAGGTACAGCATGGTGGGAGTGACATCAGACAGTGCGCCGGTGTCGGCCATGGTTGCAGCACGTCCAATGTACAGGAACGGCACAGGGTTCATGGTGTGTGCAGTGTGTGCTTGTCCCGTCTCGCCGTTGAGCATCATTTCCGCGTTGCCATGATCTGCGGTGATCAGCGCTTCTCCGCCAGCAGCAGTCAGTGCGTCAATCACTCGACCAATGCAGACGTCCAGTGCCTCAATGGCGCGCACGGTGGCGTCAAAGTTGCCGGTATGACCAACCATGTCGGGGTTGGCGAAGTTGCAAATAATGGCATCGTACTGGTGGCTGTCGATGGCGTTGATCAGGCGGTCAGTGACTTCTGCGGCATTCATTTCCGGTTGCAGATCGTAAGTGGCTACCTTGGGAGAGGGGACCAAAATGCGGTCTTCGCCAGGGAAGGGCTCTTCCACTCCGCCGTTGAGGAAAAACGTCACGTGAGCGTATTTTTCAGTTTCGGCGATGCGCAGCTGCTTTAGCCCAAGATTGGAAATGTACTCGCCAAACACGTTTTCCAGGCTGGACGGTGTAAAGGCAATCGGCGCATTGAAATCGGCGCTGTACTGCGTCAGCGTGACAAAATTGGCAAGTTTTGGCCGATGGGATTGCTCAAAGCTCTGGAAATCGTCTTCAATGAACGCACGGGTCAGTTGGCGGGCGCGGTCAGAGCGGAAGTTCATGAAAATCGCCAAATCGCCATCCTGCATGCGGACGGGTTGGTCGTGGGCGTCAAGAATGGCGGTGGATTTGATGAATTCGTCAGTTTCGTCACGCTCATAGCCAGCATTGACTGCGTCGGCTGCGGAATGGGCGGTGAAGTGGGCCTTGCCATTGGCGATCAGCTCAAAGGCGGCCTGCACGCGTGCCCAGCGATTGTCACGGTCCATGGAAAAGTAGCGGCCGATGATGCTGGCAAACTGGCCTTTGCCCACTTCGGCGAAGGTTTGTTCCATTTGCTCAATGTAGCCAAGCGCACTGATGGGTGCGGTGTCGCGGCCGTCGGTGAATGCGTGCAGATAAATGCTGTCGGCGCCTTGCTGGGCGGCCATGCGAACCATCGCCTGAATGTGCTGAATGTGGCTGTGGACGCCGCCGTCGGAAAGCAAGCCGATGATATGAACCGATTTTCCAGATTTGACTGCTTGTTGCAGGTTGCTGCACAGGACCGGATTGTGGAAAAACTCGCCGGATTCGATGGCGTTGATGACCCGGGAGGTTTCCTGATAAACAATGCGACCCGCCCCAAGATTGAGGTGCCCAACTTCGGAATTGCCCATTTGATCAGCGGGTAGGCCTACTGCTTTTTCAGAGGCGTAAATGAGCGTGTGAGGGTACGTGTTCCAGAGCTTGTCCCAATTCGGGGTGTGGGCATGGGCAATGGCATTGTTTTCGCGATTTTCGCTGTATCCCCAACCGTCAAGGACGATTAAGGCGACGGGGCGTGTTGTGGGTACCATGGTTATTTATATGTCTTAATCAATGTTTTTAAAAATCAAAGGGATATGGAAGGCATAAGGAGCCAGTCATATCACCGGGTCGTGGTGCGCGGCAATTATAAGAAAACGTGAGCAAAATTACACAAAATCCTTTAGGGATGGCGTATCATTGTATAATGGATTGTTGATAAAGCAGTAGCAGCTATTTGCGTTTTTGTGCGGTTGGCTTCTCTGTCGAAATTTGGCAAATGAAGGCAGTGCGTGGGTATGAACGAAGAGAATCAAGACATTATTAGTCGCGACGAAGACATTGAGCGAGCAGCGATGTCGATGAAGGCGATGGCACACCCCCTGCGTTTGAAGATCTTGTGCACCTTGGGCGACCGAGAAATCAGCGTGCAGGAGATCGTTGAACTGGTGGGAACATCTCAGAGCAATATTTCCCAACATTTGGCTATTTTGCGTGATAAGGGTATTTTAGCCTCTCGCAAAGACGCCAATCGTGTGTATTATCGCGTCAGTGATGCCCGGACGTTGGCGCTGATCGTGATGATGCGCGACGTATTTTGTCCCAGTTTCATTTAATTTCCGGCGAAGGTGTGCGTGTACTGACAGCGTTTTGTCATCCGGCACGTGTATTTTTTACTGGTCTAACGTTTTTTGGTTTTGAGTGCGCGTAATGGAAACTTATCTAAATTTTATTGCTGAAGAGTGGTTGTTGTTTTCGGCGCTGATCATCCTTCTGGCGTTGTTGGTGCGGTCGGTGGTCATTCCTCGCATCAGTGGACTGAAAGAAGTCAATGTTAACGAGGCGGTGCGTTTGATTGATGCGGACAACACGTTGGTGTTGGATGTGCGTCTGGATCGTGAATACGAAACAGGTCACGTGGCCAAGTCAACCAACATCCCGGTTGGTGCGTTACCCGCGCGGATTGGTGAGCTGGAAAAGTACAAGTCACACAATGTGCTGGTGGTATGCCAAAGCGGCGCGCGTTCAGTGACTGGTGGTACGGTGCTGCGCAAACATGGTTTTGCCAATGTGTTTAGTCTTCGTGGTGGCATGAACGCGTGGAGTAATGCCAACATGCCGGTGACGAATAAACGCGCGGAAAAAAAGAAAAAACGGGAACAATAAGTGTCGTGGCAAAGATAGAAATGTATAGCACTGGTGCTTGTCCCTACTGCGTGCGTGCCCGCATGCTGTTTGAGCGCAAGCAGGTGCAATATCAGGAATATCGCGTTGACCTGCAACCCGGGCTGCGACAGGAAATGGTCGGTCGGGCCAAGCGCACCAGCGTCCCGCAGATATTTATCAATGGTCAGCACATTGGCGGCTTTGATGACATGAATGCATTGGACAGAGCCAACAAGCTGGATGTGCTGTTGAACGACAACACTTCGGAGTAAGGCCTATGCTGCTTGCCTGTCCCCACTGCAATGCGATTAATCGGTTACCTGCCGAACGTTTGGCAGAAGGTGGTAAATGTGGCAAGTGCAAGCAGGGTCTATTTGCAGGCAAGCCGGTGGAGCTAAACGACGCCGGGTTTGATGCGCATGTGGTGCGCTCGGAATTGCCGGTGTTGGTGGATTTCTGGGCATCCTGGTGCGGTCCTTGTCAGGCGATGGCGCCGGCGTTCAGTCAGGTGGCGGCCGAGCTGGAACCGCGATTGCGTTTTGCCAAGGTCAATACCGAAAGCCAGCAAGCACTGGCGGCGAGATATGCGATACGCAGTATTCCCACCTTGATACTTTTCCGCCAGGGCAACGAACTTCAGCGCATGTCCGGGGCAATGGACAGCGCAAATCTACGCAGATGGATACAACAGAGTTTATAGGAGAAAAGAAAGCTCATGACGGATACCCAAGGCAATACTGGTAACGGCGCACAACGTGAATTCACCATTCAAAAAATCTACACCAAGGACATGTCCTTTGAAGCGCCCAATACCCCCATGGTTTTTCGTGAGCAGTGGCAGCCTCAGGTAAACATGCAGCTGGGCAACCAGGCCCAATCGCTGGGTGAAGGTGTACACGAAATCGTATTGAGTGTGACCGTGACCGCGAAGATTGGCGATAAGACGGCTTATCTTTGCGAAGTACAGCAGGCAGGCATTTTCACCATAAAAAACTACAATGACCAGGAAATGGGCGCGATGGTTGGTGCATTTTGCCCCAATATTTTGTTCCCATACGTTCGCGAGCTGGTCTCTGAACTGGTAACGCGCGGTGGATTCCCGCAGTTGTTGCTGGCACCGGTCAACTTCGATGCGTTGTACCAGCAACATTTGCAGCAGTTGCAATCGGCGAAACCGGAAACAGCGCATTAATCACACTTCATGACGAACACCGTATCCATCGCTGTATTGGGCGCAGGTTCCTGGGGAACCGCGTTGGCGAGTTTGCTTGCGCGCAACGGAATCGATACCCGTCTTTGGGGGCGTGACCAGCAACAAATGCTCGAGATGAACCAGTCCCGACAAAACGCACGATATTTACCGGGCATTGCGCTGCCATCGTCATTGCGCATAACGCCTGATCTGGCGAGCGCGGTAGATGGGATCACCGACGTGCTGTTGGTGGTTCCTTCGCACGTGTTTGCCGAGACGCTCACCCAATTGTCGACCATGCTGCCGAAAGCCGTGGGCATTGCCTGGGCCACCAAAGGTCTGGAGCCGAAAGCCTGCATCCCCTTGCATCAAGTAGTCGAACAACACATGGGGCGTGAGCGCCGGACCGCCGTGTTGTCCGGGCCAACTTTTGCCAAGGAGGTCGCGGCAGGATTGCCAACCGCGATCACAGCGGCATCGCCGCAGGCGAGCTACGCCGAAGCGTGGGCGCACTGGTTGAGTAGCGAAACATTTCGCGCCTACACCAGTGATGATGTTATTGGCGTCGAAATTGGCGGCGCAGTGAAAAATGTATTGGCCATTGCTGCCGGTATTGCCGATGGCATGGGCCTGGGTGCCAATACACGCGCGGCGTTGATTACTCGCGGATTGGCGGAAGTGCAGCGCCTGGGCGTGGCGATGGGCGGCAAACCTGAGACGCTGATGGGATTGGCGGGGCTGGGCGATCTGGTGCTGACGTGTACCGATAATCAATCGCGCAATCGTCGAGTGGGTTTGGCGCTGGCGCAGGGCAAAGCACTGGAACAAATTCTCGCTGACCTGGGGCAGGTGGCGGAAGGCGTGTATGCCGCCAAAGAAATCAAACAACTTGCTGCCCGTCATCAAGTGGAAATGCCCATCGCTGAACAAGTGTACGCGGTGTTGTATGGCCACAAGGATCCAAAACGGGCGGCGCGCGATCTGCTTGGTCGGTCGCTCAAGTCTGAAACTGACTGATTCCCTTGTTCGCTTTCAGTCAACTACCGCCGCTAGCGCTGTATGTTCACCTGCCATGGTGCATAAAAAAATGTCCGTATTGTGATTTCAATTCGCATGCGGTAAGCGGTGATCTTCCAGAGCAATCATACATTGCTGCGCTGATTCAGGATCTGGAGCAAGAATTGCCGCTGGTATGGGGGCGACGAATCAGTTCCGTGTTTATCGGCGGCGGTACACCCAGCCTGTTTTCACCTGACGCCATCGATCAATTGTTGTGTGCTATTCGCGCCCGTTTGCCATTGTTGCCCAGCGCAGAAATCACCTTGGAAATGAATCCGGGTACTGTCGATGCGGGACATTTGCCAGGTTATTTTCAAGCGGGCATAAATCGCTTGTCGGTGGGTGTGCAAAGTTTTGATGATGCGGCATTGCAGCGCATCGGCCGGGTTCATAATGCCGGGCAGGCTGTAAAAACAATCGAGCAAGCACAACAGGCGGGCTTTGAGAATATCAACTTGGATTTGATGTTTGCCTTGCCTGGTCAAACACCAGCAACAGCGGCAGAAGATGTGCGACGCGCTGTGCAACTTGGTCCCACGCATATTTCGTATTATCACCTGACCATAGAACAAAACACCTACTTCTATCATCATCCGCCAGTGCTGCCAGAAGATGATGATGCCTGGGATATTCAGGCAAAAGGCCAAGAGGCGCTGGCTGCGGCAGGGTATGCACAATATGAAGTGTCGGCGTATGCGCGTCAGGGATTCCAGTGCAAACACAATTTAAATTACTGGCGCTTTGGTGATTACATCGGTATTGGTGCGGGTGCGCATGGAAAAATAAGCAACGCCCAATTTCAATTTATTGAGCGGCGAATAAAGCATCGTAATCCCCAGGCGTACATCGATGCGGTCGAGAAATTGTCCAGCAGCGAAAAATTGGAGTCGTACGATATGCCGTTCGAGTTTATGCTCAACGCGCTCAGGCTAAAACACGGTTTTGATGTCACGTTGTTTGAACAAGCGACTGGTTTGCCGCGCACGTTATTGCAGCCAGGCTTGCAGAAAGCATCAGATCAACAGCTGATTACCCTGGATGGACAAAGTTTGCACCTGACCGAAAAAGGCGAGCTGTTCTTGAATGATGTGATGGCGTTGTTTCTGGCGGATTAATTCGATTTGTTAGTCAGGATTTGATTGCACACATCGACCAGTTGTTTACAGAGTTGTGGCGCAAATTCACAGCGACCATTTTTCAGCTCATCATTCAAAACTTTGGCATGCTCTGTAATGGCCTGAAAACCATAGCCGCCGCCCAGCCCTTTGAGGTTGTGCGAAATGTCCGTTGCCAGAGCCCAATCCTGACGTTCAACCGCATCACTCAGTGCTTTTAATTTTTCTGGCAGATGATCGAGAAAACGCGACACGAGACTTTCAAATCGTGCGTCAGTTTGCGCTGCAGTCTGAGTGGCCGGATCTGAATCGTCGTTTTTTTCAAGCAAGCGATAAATGGTCTCGTAAAATTTCTTTGGTTCAATGGGTTTGGTGATATAGCCATTGGCGCCTACCAGTTGGCTGCGTTGAAAATCCTGCTGCAATGCATTGGCGCTCACGGATAAAATTGCATTCTTATAACCATTCTCCCGAAGAGCCTTGATGGTGCTGATGCCATCAAGTTCAGGCATGTTGGTGTCCATCAACACCAAGTCGTAAGACTTGTATTTCAGAATGGTTAGCGCTTCCATCCCATTTAGTGCTTCTTCGACTTGCAGGCCGATTTGATTCAAATAGTACTTCAGTAAATCACGGTTTTCTGTGGTGTCATCAACGATTAACGCTGTGGCATCCACCTGTTGATAGGGCAAATAGAATTCGTGCTCAGTAGCGGAATTATTTGGTTGCTCGTTGTGGATGAGTTTTACATTGCTGACATCGCCAACATCAATGGTGAAATCAAATTCGCTGCCCTGGTAGCGTTTGCTGAAGAAGCTCATGTGACCACCAAGCTTTTCCACCAGTTGCTGCGAAATGTATAAGCCCAATCCGGTGCCGCCATAGCGTCGGGTGATGCTGGAATCTGCCTGGGTAAATGGGTGGAGAATACGCTCCATTTCTTCATCGGTCATGCCTATTCCGGTATCAACCACGGTGAATTGTAATTTTGCCATGGGCTCAAGATAGCGCATGCGAATGGTGATTTCGCCTTGCTCGGTGAACTTGACAGCATTGCTGCACAGGTTCAATACAATTTGCCGTAGGCGGGTGGGATCGGTGTAAATAAATTCAGGTATCGGATAGGAAATATCCAAATTAATTTTGAGTTTTTTGGCTTCAGCCAAGGGCTGTATCACCTGAATGGCTTGCTGCAATGTTGCGATAGGTGAGGTTTGCACAATTTCAAGCAGCAGTTGGCCGGCTTCGATTTTGGAAAGATCGAGAATGTCATTAATCAATTCATGCAAATGACGCCCGGCACGAATGATGGTATTGAGATGTTTGCGGGCATCGTCTTTTAAGTAGGCCAGGCTGGTAAGATTTTCAGAGTAGCCAATGATGGTGGTCAGCGGCGTACGAATTTCGTGGCTCATGTTGGCCAGAAAATAACTTTTTGCATCGTTGGCGGCGCGTGCAGAGCGCGCTGCTTGTTCCATATGCTCCTGGGCGATGATGCGTTCCAAAATGCTGCGTACCCAGGCATTAATCAAATTGACGAATTCCAGATCCAGCGTTGTAAATGGTTTTACCGGTGGCTGTTGCGCATAAAAATTGAGTACGCCATAGCGCTGGTTGTTGATGATCATGGGTACGCCAAGATAAAAATTAGAATCACTTTCACGGCAGACGTGGCTGTTGCGGAAGTCTTGTATTTGTGATCCCTGACAGATCAACAACTCATTGCTTTGATAGGTTTTCAGCGCCAAGCTGTTATTCAGATGCAGTGTCTTGCCCTGGTTGCATGGAGGATGAGAATGCGCCTGACAGCTGATGATGTGGCCAACGTGATGCTTGTCTTCGATCTGAATCGCAGAGCAGGCATCGACATCGAGAATGTCGCAGCTGGTGCGCAGCAGATTCGCCAGCTGGGTGGGCAAATCCATGGACGAATCCTGGGTAATGGCGTATAGCCGGCGCATGCGCTGTGCCTGCTCGTTGACGATGTGCTGGCAGGATTGCCTTTTGCGGATAGCGTATGCCGACAGAAGGGCCAAGACGCTGAAAAAACCAATACTGATATAAAGCATTTAGGCCGAGATGCGTTCGGGGAGACTGCAACGACATCGACCCGGTTCGCGCCCGGCTTAAGCCCTGGTCGGTGAAAATTATTCGATGTTCTGTACCTGTTCGCGCATCTGTTCGATGAATACTTTCAGGTCTATGCCCAGTTTGGTGACGTGGGCGTCCTGGGACTTGGAGCAAAGAGTATTGGCCTCGCGGTTAAATTCCTGCATCAGGAAGTCCAGGCGGCGGCCAACGGGCTGGCTGGATTTGTCATCGAGGATGCGTTGCAGCTCGATCAGGTGGGTTTCCAGGCGCTTGAGTTCTTCTTCAACGTCCGAGCGCTGGGTAATCAGCACCATTTCCTGTTCCAGCCGGCTGGGGTCCAGTTGAAGCTGTAGCTCATCAAAACGGGTTTTTAGCCGTTGTTGGGTTGCTTGCAGTGTTTCCGGCAGGCGCACGCGGACTTCGGCAACAATCGCGGAAACCGCGTTGAGTCGCTCCTGCAGGGCTTCCCGCAGTTTTTCGCCCTCGCGGCTGCGGGTGGCAATGAATTCGTCCAGTGCCTTGTCGATAGTCTCGGTAAGGGCGTTTTGCAGGGCTTCCATATTCACACCGGGATTGTGCAAAATACCAGGCCAGCGCAGTACGTCGAACGGCGACAGCGGACCGGGGTTGCGCATTTGCCGGTGAATGCCTTCTGCCAAATCGATCAGGTTTTTGCAAAGATCTTCGTTGACGCGTAACTGATTGGTGTCGGTGGCGGGCTTGAAGCTGAAATTGCACTCGACCTTGCCGCGAAATGTCTGCTGCGCAACGCGTTCCCTGATTTTGGGCTCCAGGCTGCGCAGTTCGTCGGGCAAGCGGACATAGCACTCAAGGTAGCGGTGATTTACGGAGCGGAGTTCCAGGCTCAATGAGCCAAATTCGCCAGATGCGTCTTGTCTGGCAAAAGCCGTCATACTGCGTAACATATTAACCTCTTAAAAAACTCATGGATTTGGCGATAACCTAGACGCGTTTAATACGAATCAGAAGGCATGGGAACTAAAACGATCTTACCGCTACCGGCAGAGACCAAAATAAGCCACTACCAAATAAAACAGGTGATTGGCGGTGGAGGCTTTAGCATAGTGTATCTGGCCACCAATCTCAAAACCGGCGCCGAGGTGGTGGTGAAAGAGTACATGCCAGCCAAGCTGGCCAGGCGTGATGCGGATCTGAGCGTTCATCCCAAGGATTTTTCCACCGAGAAATTGTACAAGCTGGGAC